>DASWXG010000052.1:0-3793 GCA_036405615.1 Prosthecobacter sp.
TGTCCCAAGGACGGCAAGAACGTGTATATCAACTCTTCCCGCGACCAGTACACCCACTGTGTGCATGGCCTGTGGCAATACTACCGCAGCGGCCTGAGTGATGACTCACGCAAAGCAGAGATCCGTTCGCTGCTCCGTGCGGTGGCTGAGCGCATGATCAAATACGTCACGCCTGAGAACAACTACGATTTCCTGCGCATGGATGGAAAACCCTGTCCGCTGGGCATCTGCAAGATGTGGGAAGTGCAGGCGCATGAAGCGGCGCGGCTGCCGATGATCTACGCGGCGGCCTGGGATGCCACCGGCGATGAGCGTTTTTTCAAACTCTACCGCCAGTACGTGGTGCCTGCGGTGGAGCAGTCGGCCACACCGGGGGAGAACAAGCCCGCCTACGCACTGCTGCAGATGCAATGCTCGCTGGAAGTGCTGTATGAACTGGAGAAAGACCCGGCTTTGAAAAGCCGCCTGCGGGAACGGATGCAGCATGTCGCCGAAATTTCGATGAAGCGGACGGAGGCGGTGCAAAAGGATCTGGCACGCATGAGCCCGGACCAGAAAGCCATGCTGGGGCCAGACTGGCGCAAGGTGTCGTTGTGGAGGAACCAGAAGGGCTACATGAACCCGCAGTGGGGAGACTATCGCAAGGTCTGGCACGCGCTCCGCGAGGCCGGAGAATCGGCACTGGTGCCGATGATGGTGCCGGGTTTTGAGATTCCCCAGGCCCAGCAGGAGCGGCTGGTGGCCATTGTTGCCGGCAGCGACTACGCCCACATGTCCAGCTGCGGCATCGTGTATCACCTGGCGTCGTGGTGGAAGGCCCGGAAATTGGGGATGCTGTAGGGAAACCTAGATTGTTTTATCGCCTGTCAAAGAAGCGCATGGAGAGGAGCTCGGGACTCTTGCCCGCATCCTCCACCTACGCGGCTTCGCCGCCTTATTAAACAGCGCACAAGATCGCCGCAGCCGCGGGACTGGGGGTGCGTGCTCCTCTCGTGCTGTGTTTAGCAATCAGCTTGTTTGGCTATTTTCTTCCAGCGCTGCATGTGCCCAAAGAAAAACCGGCTCAGGGCTGGCCTGAACCGGTTTCACAAAAGCGGCGATCTGCCTGCTTGTATTATTTGCCGTGACCGTGGCCATGGCCGCCACCACCGCCACCGCCCGCAGGGGCCTGGCGCTGGGCGGCTTCACGATCCAGAACCAGAAGGCTGGCAGGATCACTGCCGGCGAGTTTTAGGCGGTCAAGCATGTCGCGGACGGTTTTCTCTTCTTCGATCTGCTCGTTCAGGAACCACAGCAGGAGGTTCTTGGAGGAGTGGTCCTTCACCTGCTCGGCCAGATCATAAAGATCGTTGATCTGCTGGGTGACGGTCTGTTCCTGCTTCAGGCTGTGTTCGAAAACGTCGATGGGCGACTGGAACTGGGCTTTCGGCTGGGCGATGGGTTTCAGGGAAACCACGGCGTCGCGGTCCACCAGATACTGGTAGAACTTGAGGGCGTGCATGGTCTCCTCGCGGCTCTGGTTGAACATCCAGCTCGCAAAACCCATGTAGGGTGTCTGCTCAAACCAGGCGGCCATCGCAAGGTAGATGTAGCTGGAGGACATTTCGTTGTTGATCTGCTCGTTGAGCAGTTCGGTCAGCTTTGGATTCAGGCTCATATCGGTTGATGTTTTGCGGGTGGTTGCAGTGATTCAAAAGGCATAACGAATGCAATGCAAGTTTTGGATGGCAAAGACCCCTACATGTTGATGGGAATCAATCGCATGAATGCGTTAAAATCCGCTGAAAAGATGCGGACAGGAAGATTTGTATGTCTGATTCAGCGCAGCGAATTTACGAATCAAAGATGGTTATGATTTGAGCCATTCGGCCATCTTTTCAGCGGATTGTGAGCCGTGGGTAAAAGCCTCCTCAAAAATGGAAATGCCACTCATGTCTGAATTGGCATAAAAAATAGGAGGGTTTTGTGTGAGCATTTTTTCACGTTCCTTGCCCCAGATGAAACCGGGGTCGGGACGGATCATTCCATGCCCCCAGAGCCATACATCGGCTTGTTGAACATGATTCGCGAGATCAGGATGTGCTGCGTCCAGTGCTGAGAAGGTTCGCTGGCACCAAAAAGGGTGGGACTGCTGCATCATCCACTGCCGGCTTTCAGCCGGCGGGAGGTCGCACAGTGCTTCGTAGTGGGTGATGACAGTGGCCTGGGGAACCGATGCAAGGCTCTGGTGGGTGGCATTGACATAACCGAGCGAGGGCCCCTGGTAGATCACACTGTCCCAGGCGGGCAGCACACCGGGGCTCACCGGAAGTTCGTCCAGTGTCAGATTGACCACCACCCAGGGCGCATAGTTGAGAGAAACGGGCGGGAGTCCGGCGATGACGCGCTGGGCAATGAAGCGCGGCATGGCACAGAGAACGGCGCGGCTTTCGTACCGGACCACTTCGCCGGTGTCAGCCATCATCACATCTGTATAAACTTTGCCCGCTTCCGGTTGCACCCGCAGGACAATGCTGCCGGTGCGCAAACGCGAACCGAGCGGACGAACCAACTGTTTGACCAGATAGCCGTTGCCCTCGGGCCAGGTGAGCACGGTGCCGCGGGTGGCATTGGCGGCATCGCCGCTGCGGCTGGCGAAGTAGTGAATGCCCGCCCAGGCAGAGACCTGCCCGATGCTGCCGCCGAAGTCATCCCGGCAGGCATAGTCCACATACCAGCGCAGCGGGGCAGAGTGCCAGCCCTGGCGGTCCATCCACCCGGCCATGGTCAGGGTGTCAAGGGCCAGGGTTTCCGGCGACTGGCTGCCGCGATCCAGTGGAATGGTGAAGGCCCGGGTTTGTTGCAGCTTGAGCACGGCCGCGTCGAAGGCTTCAAATTCCTCCCGCTCGCGGGCGGAGAGACCGGCGGAGGGAAGCAGCCCGTTTTCCCACTGGCCGTGGATGAACAGGCGCTCATGCGGATCATGATTCAGCGCCAGTTCGTCATAGATGGGGCGGCCTGCGGCGTCATGCCCCTGGATGATGCCAAGCTCTTCAAAAAGCTGGATGACCTCGTGGCAGTCACGTCCCGGCAGAGGCACGTAGTGGGCCCCCCAGGGGTAGGCGGAAACCGCATTGGCACCGGAGGCGGAATTGCCGCCTGCCTGGGTTTCCAGGTCCAGAATAACAAAATCTTCGACACCTTTTTTTGAAAGCTGGCGGGCTGCAGAAAGCCCTGCGATGCCTGCACCTGCGATGACCACATAAGCCTTCTCCTGACGGCTGGGTGCGGGCAGCGCCTTCAAGTCGCGCAAGCGGTGGCCGGCCCGGGCAGCGGCACCCATGATCTCGCCTGGAACAACCGGTGGCTGCGGCCGTGCACAGCTTCCGGCAAGGATGGCCGGTGCGGCAGCGGAGGCCTGTAAAAAACGGCGGCGGTTCATGCTGGGGAGGAGAAAGCGGGCTGGGGCAAGGAAGGGGGGCTGCCGGGCAGCTTCAGCGGCTCCACTCCTCCTCAAAATAATGGACGAGCGCCTGGTTGTTCAGCCGGTTCACCTCAGCCGGGACGCGGGCCATGTCCGGCGGGAAATAGGGCAGCTGGGCCAGCACTTCCTCGTTGATAAACTGGAGGCCGGGCGGCAGGACGGCGGGACCCTTGAGCGGCTGGCGGAAAGCGAGGATAAAACCCCATTCGCCAAAGCTGGGCACCAGGGCGTGGTAGGGTTCCGTCTGCAGACCGCAGGCGCGCAGTGTGGCCTCCACACACCAGTAAGACTGGCGGGCGACATAGGGAGAAGTGCTTTGCACCACGAGGG
>DASWXG010000053.1:0-12562 GCA_036405615.1 Prosthecobacter sp.
CAGGTACTTTTGCAGCCGTAATTGGCAAGTGACATGTCCTTTGCTTGCAAGCGGAGGCTGGCGTGGAAAGGAGAAGCTCTATGAACCGGTATCTTCCCAAGGTCATTCCGTTATTGTTTGCGATCGGTTTTCTAAGTGCGCAAGAAAACCAAGGGATGTCTGTCCGGTGGGCGTATGAATCCGCCCCTGCAGAAACCGAGGAAAGACAGAAGATCCCAGAATGGCTGTCGATTGGCATCCCAATCAAAGCTGAGCCCGCGACTTCAATCTCAGGTGACCAGACTGTATTTCGCCCTCGGTCTGGAGGCGCGACGAACAGTCGCAATCGCGTCCAGATACCAACCCAGGGAATCGAGATTCAAGTCGACTATGAGATTGATTGGACGGGAAACAATGAAGCTGGAACTGGTGTGTCGTTAAGCCCAGACAGAAAGAGGCTTGTGGTCAACTCAGGACCAACCACCCATCTCTACGAAATCCAGAATAACGGTGCCTATCGCGAGCTTCCGCAGCAGCTTCCTCATAGAACGTATGATACGGGGATCAAAGGCTATCTCCGAGGATGGTCTTGGGCAGACGATCAGACCCTCATTGCACGGGCTGAAATCACAGATGATACGGGTCATGAGATCATTGAGAACCGAATTTATGTATACCACATGAAGGAGAGGGTTTTGAGTCGGCTTGACCTCAGCGCATTAAAGCTGACAGAGACCGATGGCATGGAAGTCATGGGTATTGGTGAAGGCTTAAATCGGCTGAAGCTCTCGATTGGCAATACTTTGATGATTATGGATGCAGACTTGAAATCGTCCCCCAAGATCGAGAAGAAAGAGTTCGATGGTCAAGAATCTCCAAGTGCCTACGATGCTGCTTATGCGGCTTGGGAGCAGGCAACCCATCAAAGCGGGTCAATCGAGACATCTGTTGACGCGTTCTCGAAACTGCACACTGCCTGGGAGAACGCTACCCAGTCCGAGCGAGATCATTCAGCGTATTACTATGCACAGGCTGCAGTGACCACCGCTGCACGGGCACCCAAGGAGGATGCATATCAGCTTCTTCGCGAAGCCGCTAAAGTCGTATCAAAGTTTCCCATTGTTCTCAGTCGCGGAAAGTCTGCCAAAAAATTTCAAGCTGTAGCATCAGTGCATGCGCGGGTTTGGAGTGCTAGTCAGACCGACCCCTTCGCAGAGGCACCGGTGGGATACGAGATGGCTCAACAGGGAAATGGATTTGTAGCTTTGCAAGAGGCTGCCGAAGTCGATTCGGCAATAGCAGCCGATGCTGAATCAGCCGTCGCTGGAAATGAAGGGCTCGGGCTTTTGCTTTTCCTGGATCAAAGCGGTTCTATTGTTCAATCACTGTCTGTGGCGATCACGAAGGGCTCCGGTTCGATACGCTCACGACTCACGGCAATTCTCAAGCATGAGCCCGCAGGGCCAAGCGGCCCGAGTCGCTTCGTGAGGCAAGAACCGGAAGTTTTTTTTCGGAACAGCCCAAATCATGCCGGTTGAGGTAACTCCATGACGCGTCGCTGCTTTGATTTTGCTATGATACGATTTTTGCTGCACTGCATCGTTTTCTTGGTGCTATCGGCGTTTTCCTACGGTCAATATTCGGAAGCTATACACCGTTGGCCTCAAGTGCATTTGAAACTATCCCAAGAAGTAACGGTGAGTGACCTGTTTTCTTCCGGGATGCGCCCTTATCGCAGACCAAATGCAGAAAATAGAAATTTATATGCGAAGCATGCTCATATTATTGTCGTTGATCGGGACGGCAAGGCATATCCTGAGATCCCAGCCGACATCTTGCGGACAGAAGTGCGTAAACCCTGGTTAATCGCATCCATGGAAATATGGACGCCCCCGCTAACCATCAATGAGGCGCGGGCACAAATGCTCAAGTGGCTCCCCATAACCGGAAGAACCGAAGCGGAGCTTGATGAGTTCCTTCGAGCTGTAGAGGCGGACTGGTTGCACTACGATGTCGTCAACGGGTTGACCGATGTTGTGCGCTTTGCCGATGGGTGGCGGGATAAGGACGGTTCGAAAAAAAACCTGGTTCTTATGAAGTCCTGGCAATGGCAGGCACCGCTCCGGTTATGCTTTGAATTGCACACCATGGGAATGCGATCTCGTAGGCAATCTGAACATTATGACGGCCCGATTCCGCCGCCCGTGGGTTTTGAAGGGGCGGACATGAAGGCTCCGAAAGACTGGGATGCGGATGAGCGGTTCATTCCCGTAACAACGGAGTCCAGACCTGTACAAGGCACATTGCCACCAGTGTATCCGGCGATGAACGACAAGCACCGGGAGAAAGCACCTGCCCCGAAATCCCTTTCATCCACCTCAGAAACCCATGCGGCTTGGGTGAAAGAACGTTCGGCAGGCTTAGTAACCGACCAAAAAATCGACCCTGAGAGCAATGAACCCAGGGGAACGGTGACAGCAGGAAACCTAACCATCGACCTTGGTGAAACTCCGCCAGTTTATCGTCATCAGCTTCAAACCTTGGAATGTCCCGTCATGTTGGGAGATAAACACCAGAGACGATCTTATGAGATCTACGTGACAAGCTTCCTCATAGAAGTGGATGGCATTGCAAAAAAATATCCCTTGCACGTCACTTACCCAAGGTGGGTGGACAACGGGATACAAACCAGTGGCGGATTTGTGTTCGTGAAGAATGAAAATCCTGTAACCAAGATTGGTGTCATCCTTCCGAAGGTGAAAATACCCGGAGATATGGGGCCGGGTGCAAAAGAACTTCTTGAGTGGCAAATACTGGTCCGGGTGAATGACAGGTCTTATGTTGATACGAAAACTTCAGCCAAAGAGCAAACGTTAGGATCTGACACGGTGGTGCTGATGCCGACGCACCCGGAAAAGATCCCGGCCAGTTCGTCTGTGGTATGGTTCAAGTTTGAGAAAGATGGAACGGTTTCGCTGCTCGACGATTGAAATTCCCGGCACGAACCAGCCGGTTTATTGAAGCTTATTTCCACATCTGTTTCGGAACCAGTTCGGCCACCATCATCTTGTTGAAAGCCGCTGATGGAACGCGCAGCCATCTGCTCCTTACACACGTTTGTTCCATGGACGATCCGGTGCCGAGTCTTGTGCTGGAGCGCAGCGGGGGGAATGGGCGCTAGGCGGAAGGCTGCGGGGACGTTATTCTCCCGGTTATGGATCTGCCCCGCCAACTTCACACGGAATACGCCCGCTACCTGACGCGCCGGTGGTTCTTTAAGGAATGCGGAGTGGGCATGGCCAGCCTGGCGGCTGCAGACCTCCTGGCCCGGCAATCCCAGGCGGCTGCAGCGCCGCCTGCGGCCGCGCTGCCTCTGGCACCGAAGAAGCCGCACTCACCTGCGCGGGCCAAGCGCGTGATCTATCTGTTCATGGGCGGCGCGCCCAGCCATCTGGAGCTTTTCGACAACAAGCCTGAACTGGCCAAGTGGGACGGCAAACTGCCTCCGGCCGAGCTTTTGAAAGGCTACCGTGCGGCGTTCATCAACCCCAACAGCACTTTGCTGGGGCCGAAGTACGGCTTTGCCCGCCACGGGCAGAGCGGGGCGGAGATCGGCGAACTGCTGCCGCACACGGCGGCACTGGCTGATGACCTGACGATCGTGAAGTCCATGAAGACGGATGCGTTTAACCACGCGCCCGCGCAGATCCTCATGAGCACGGGTTCGCAGATCTTTGGGCGTCCCAGCTTTGGAGCCTGGACCCTGTATGGCCTGGGCACGGAAAACCAGGACCTGCCCGGCTATGTGGTGTTGCAAAGCGGACAGAAGGGGCCCAGCGGCGGCATGTCCAATTTTGGCTGTGGTTTCCTGCCCACCGTCTATCAAGGGGTGCCCTTCCGCAGCAGTGGCGAGCCGGTTCTGTTCCTGAGCAACCCGAAAGGCATTTCCGAGGCGACCCAGCGCCAGACGCTGGATGTACTCAAACAGCTGAACGAAGAACGGCTGGGCGTGGTGGGAGATCCCGAAATCGCCTCCCGCATCAGCAGCTTTGAGCTGGCTTACCGCATGCAGCACACGGCGCCGGAGATCATGGACATCAGCCGCGAGCCGCAGCATATCCTGGACATGTACGGGGCCAAGCCCGGCGAGGCCTCCTTTGCCAATAACTGCCTGCTGGCCCGCCGCCTCATCGAGAGCGGGGTGCGCTTTGTCCAGCTCTTCCACGAGGCCTGGGATCACCATGGCGGCCTGACCAAGGGGCTGAAGGAGCAGTGCGGGCAGACAGACCAGCCCTGCGCGGCCCTGGTGCGCGATTTGAAACAGCGCGGGCTGCTGGAGGACACTATTGTTATCTGGGGCGGGGAGTTTGGCCGTACACCGATGGTGCAGGGCGGCAGCGACGGGCGCGACCATCACCCCAATGCCTTCACCATGTGGTTTGCCGGGGGCGGGATGAAACCGGGGCTGACCCTGGGCGCGACGGATGAGTTCGGCTTCAATGTCACGGAGGACCCCGTGCATGTGCATGACCTGCACGCCACCCTGCTGCATCTGCTGGGTTTTGAGCACACGAAGCTGGCGGTGAAATTCCAGGGGCTGGACATGCGCCTCACCAATGTTCACGGCGAGCTGGTGCCAAAGCTGCTCGCTTGAGAAGGAAACAGTTTTTGTTCCCGAAGCATGCGCCACAACTGTGGCTTGCCATCTCCGGTGCGGAAACTTAAGGGGACCTCTCCCGCATTCCTATGATCACCCTTCTTTCCGCTACCAACCGGCCCGGCAGCAACACTCGCCGCATAACCGCCATCGTTGAAGGTCTGTACCGGGAGGCGGGCATCGCCTGCCAGGTGCTGGATCTGGCTGACCTTCCGCCGGAGATTTTCAACCCGGCCTCGTATGCCGAGAAACCTGCGGCTTTTGCTCCCTTTGCGGAAACCATTCTCGGCAGCGCCGGCGTCGTCATCATCACCCCGGAGTACAACGGCAGCTTCCCCGGCGTGCTGAAGTATTTCATCGACATGCTGCCCTTCCCGGAAAGCTTTGAAAACCGCCCCGTCTGTTTTGTCGGGCTGGCGGCAGGCATGTGGGGCGCGTTGCGCTCGGTGGAGCAGTTGCAGCACATCCTGGCCTACCGGAATGCCCACATCTACCCTGCGCGTGTGTTCATTCCCGGTGTCGGGCAGGCGCTGGAGGGGAACGGCCAGCTCAAGGATGCCTCCCTGCTGGAACGTCTGCGCAAGCAGGCCACGGGGTTCGCAGATTACGTGTCGAAGCTGAAGGGCTGACCTGCTGCCCGCCAAGGACCTGGACGGTCTGATGACTCAGCGGTTGCGCTTTTGCAGGTCTTCGCTGGCCTGGTCCAGCACCTTCCGCTCGTCCGGGGTGAGGCTCTGCATGCCCTCGCGGCTGATTTTGTCCAGGATGTCATCCACGGCAGGGCTGTGCCGTTTGACCTTGGGCACCGCAGTGCTGCCGGTGGCCGGTTGTGCCTTGGGACCCGCCTTGTAGGCCGGACCGGCGGGCGTGGTGGTAAAGCGGGGCATCTTGGGCAGGGTGAGCGCTCCTTGTTCGTAGCGGATGTAGGCAAAGGCGGCGCCCACCTGGCCAGCCAGCAGCAGCAGAGACATCCAGTCCTGGGCGGCGATGGCGCTAAGGGCGGAAATGCCCACCAGCACAGCGGCGACCACCCAGACTTCAATGGTGAACAGGATGAGGGAAAGCTGCACCCGCGGGTAGAGGGTGGCGAAGGCGATAAAAACGCCAAACTGCAGTTCGTTTACACCCGCACATCCACGGTAGCGCCCCAGCAGACTGATGAGGGTGACCAGCAGGGGGGAAACCAGCAGGAGGATGATGAGCAGGCGCACAAAGCTGCGCCGCCCCAGGTGCCGTTCCACAGCCTCACCAAAGCGCCAGAAGAAGAAACAGCCCAGCAGCATCATCAGGCCGGGCGGGTTGACCAGGACGTAGGTCACCGGCGTCCAGAGCTGCAGTCTGGCGAAGTCGCCAAAGTCAAAGGCCAGGTATTGCAAGACCTCACGCGACGTCCCCATGAGGATGGCTGTGATAACCATGCTGATCAGCGCCCCGAGGGCGAGCATGGCAGAAAGGTAGATCGGATGGCCCTTCCACCAGGTGAGCGGCAGGTGGTCTTTTGATTCGGGCAGCCAGGACATGGTTACAAAATGTACAATTTTTGGGTTTCTGCGAAGACAAAGATCAACGCCGGAGCGCTCAATGATTACAAAGAGATGACCGCCTTGGAATTTCCCAGGGGGAGGGACTGGCCGTTCCTTTCCTGAGACTCCAAGGGGAGTCATTCGTCAAACCTAGATACATCCACCATGATCACACAGATTCAGTACTTCGGTTGCGATGCCCGTCCCGAGTGGGAGGAAAAGATTCAGGCCCTGTTCCTGGAAGCCCGCGGACACAAATACGTGTCTCACGCGCACGCCAAGGTCGAGGAGCCCCAGAATGCGAGCTATCGTTATCGAATTACCGTGACGCTGAAGGTCCCAGGCCCGGACATCCAGGCCCAGGGAGATGGTTACACTTTCAATGAGGCGCTGATCGGCGCGACTGCCAGCGTGAAGCACACTCTGAAGCTTCGTGCAGAAAAAGCCTCTCAACAGACTGGAGCCTCGCGCGGGGTGAAATCCGCCCACCGAGGTTAACCGGTCCAACCCCCTGAATGCAAAAAGGGCAATCCGTTCGCGCGGATTGCCCTTTCCTTTGGGAGGCTTGTCAAAAAATGCCCAAACCCACCTTGAAGGCCAGAAAGTAGATTGCCGCGAGGACCACGATCCAGGCGAGGGTTTTGGCCAACGGTGGCATGGTGATGACTGGGGCGGGGTGGGAATTGCTTATTGGCCCAGTGCCTTGCGGATCACCGGCTCAAAGATGTCTGCCTGGCGCATGAAACCCAGATCGCTGGCATGGGAGGCATCCGTGGCACCTTCGGTGTCGTCACCATACAGGCTGTCACCGGGGATGTAGGACAGACCTTTAACACCTTCTTTGACCAGGGTGTCATAGGCAGCTTTCAGCGCGGCATGATTGTCCGTGTGAAACTGAAACTTGGCAGGTGTGATCCAGTTGTTGGTGAAGCGGCGGTCTTCCACCAGGATGATGGGCGTCTCCGGTTTGGCTGCACGCAGCTGTTTCACCAGCGGGATGCACTTGGCCGAAACATCGCCCGGGCCCATGTTGGGCAGGCAGTCAATGACATACATCGCGGGATCCAGCTGGATGAGGTAGTCGCCCACAGCCTTGTCCATGCGGCCGTTGCCGGAGAAGCCCAGGTTCACCACCGGGCGGTCAAAACGACGGCCAAGAATGGCGGTGTGGACCATGCCCGGGCGGCTGGCGCAGGCTCCATGCGTGATGCTGGTGCCGTAGAACACGATCGGCTTTTCAGCACGGGGGGCCAGACCTTCGAACTTGCTGCCTTTCGGCACACCGATGCTGAGGGACTCAATGCCGTTGTAGAGCGGCAGGTAAGCAGCGTATTCACGATAGCCGGGGGCGAGTCCCTTGATGATTTCTGCCTTCACTTCCTGGGCGGCGGGTTTGGTCACCATCACCCACTTCCATTTGCCGTCTTTTTCGTCGCGGGCATACAGATCCACGCCGCTGACACCCGTGGCGGGCATGTGCGGCATGCCAATACCGGGTTTGCTCAGCTTGTAGTGGACGCTGATGGCCTCGGCATCGGTCTTGAAGCGCACCATCATCCCGGCGCTGTCCCGGCTCAGGTTCCACACGGCGGGAGTTACCTGGCCCTGGGCGCTGGCAGGCAGGCGGTCAAACCAGCGCAGGCGTTTCTGGTCCGGCAGGATGCGTCCTTCCACACCCCATTGGGTGATGTCGTGCCACTCCAGGCTTTCCTCTGCTTTTTTGTTCACGCCCATGGCCGGGTCCAGTTTGGACACATCCGGGGCTTTGGCGGGGGCCTTGGTCGTCTGGGCCTGGGAGATACCTGCCAGGGCAATGAGAAGGGCTAAAGGAAGAAGGCGCATAGGGGTAGGGAATTGACAGGTAGTTGCCAGATCACGCGCTTGAAGGCGCGGGTATTGCAGGGGAAATGAGTGGCTGGCAGAACCCTGCGGCAGAAATGAAACACCACAGGGCTCTCAAAACGGGGCATTTACTCCACCGTGAGGGTGTGGGTGACGGCCTTCAGGCGCTTGCGCACACTGGCGTCATACTGCTCCTGCTTGGCCATGCTTTTCTTCTTCAGCACGGCAAGAGCATTAGCGAATTCGGCATCGCCTTCCGCTTCCTTGTCCAGGCTACGGAAGTGGGTGATCAGGTTCTTGATCATGGTGGTCTCGAAGGACTGTTTGGTGCCGACAGCGTTCAGCAGATCGGCAAAGGCGGCATCAAAAGGCGTCTTGGAGAACTCAGCAGCCAGGTTGATGCCCTGCTCGAGCTGGGCTTTGGAGAACTCCTTGCTCTCGCCGCCCCAGGTTACTTTGGCCTTGTCCTTGGTCAGGCCTTTGACGACGAGGGTGTAGCGGTTCAGGTCCTGGTTGAAGGAGGTAAAGGGCAGAATGCTGCGGGTGCTCCAGGAGCTCTTGGTATCTCCATCAAAGCAGAAGGGCCAGGTGGTGCTCTCCAGCGTGAGGCTGCCCTTGCTGCTGGAGGTGATCTTGTGGCCGTTGCTGGCGGTGGACTGGCCTCCGAGGTCGAGCGTGATCTGGCCGATGTTGCCGTCCAGCTTCAGACCTTTCAAGAAAGCCTGCGCCATCAGGAGGTGGCCGTTGGGCCCGGGGTGAAAACCGTCACCGCCGCAGACATCGTAGTTCTCGCCCAGCACCGGTTTGGCCTTGGCCATAGCGTCGATCATCGTGTCATGCACGTTAGCAAAGCTCTGGCCGTACTCACCGGCGAGTTTCTTCGCGATGTCGCGCAGATGGGCCAGATTGTCGTTGTAAACGGCGGGTTGCAGTTTGGTGAAAAACTTGGTGTCCACTGCTCCGGGAGAACCGACGGCGATGTTTTTGACCCCGACCCCTTTCAGGCCGTCGAGGACCAGCCGCATGTTCTTTTCATACTCTGCACCGATGGCGTCTGCATACGGCACGTAGCTGCCGTCATTCATGCCATAGCAGGTGGTGGCCACCGTGGGGTTGAAAACGCTGAGGTCGTTTTTCAGACGTGCCGCAAAGCCGCCTGCCCGTTCACCGCTCCAGCCGAACTGGAAAACGTGGATGTCCTGGCGGCCGGTGCAGGCCAGGAGATAGGCCTCCATGTAGCGGGAGTAGAGCTTCTGCTCGGTAATGCTGTCACCGATGATGGCCACGCGGGCGTTGGCGGGGAGCAGGTTGTCGGCGCGGACCAGGGAGGTGGCCAGGGCAAGGGAGACGAAGAGGCTGCGAAGGATCATGAGTTTTGTACGGGAAAAGCCGGATAGCATCACAAACGGGGGAAGGGGTCAACTTTCCCTCGGTTTTCAGCATGTTTTCCTGGCCATGCTGACGGGTCTCAGCCTCCATCAACCCCGGATCAGCCAGCCTGCAGCAATCAGGGTGAGGAAGAAAAGCGTCCATTCAAAAGGCTTTTGCGGGATACGTTTCAAGATCTGCCAGCCGAGCAGAATCCCCGCCACGACCATGGGCAGCAGCACCAGGTTGGTCATCAGCGACTTTGGGTTGATGATGCCCAGGTCCGCAGAGAAGGGGACCTTGAAGAGGTTGATGAACAGAAAAAAACGGCTGAACACGCCCAAGTGCTCTTTCTTCTCCAGCTTTTGGGAGAGGAGGTAAACGGTCATCACGGGGCCTGCGGCATTGGCCAGCATGGTGGTCACGCCAGCACAGGTGCCCATGGCCCAGGAAAAGGCCTTGTGCCCAGTCAGGACTTGTAGAGCGCCTTTGCTGGCATCCAGCACCAGCTTGAACCCAAGCAGGCCGATGATAAGCCAGCCGATCACCGTGCGGGCAGTGGTGTTATCAATCGTGTCCAGCAGGAAATAGCCAGCGACCACCCCGACCACGGCCGGGGGGACCATGGGGAAAATGCGCCGCCAGCTGCCGCCGTGACGGTTGATGTAGAAGCCCATGAAGTCGGCGACAATCAGCAAAGGCAGCACCAGGCCGACTGAGGCCTTGGCACCAAACGCCTGGGCCATCAGCACCACATTCAACGTCGCCGTGCCGGAGAGGCCGCTCTTAGAAAGGCCGATGCACAGGGCGGCCACCGCCGCCATGAGCAGGATGCTGGAATCTGCGGTGAAAAGCGTGTGCTGTTGCAGCCAGTCTGGGACGTTCAAGGGCAGTGAAAGAGGTCAGGGAACGATGGTGACGCGCGTTCCCGGAGGTGCAATGTCATAGACTCTCTGTGCAACGACGTAGGGCAGCCGGATGCAGCCGTGGGAGGCAGGTGAGCCCGGGTTCGGAATAGGCCCGGCGTGCATCCCGACACCGTTGCTGGTCAGGCGCATCCAGTAAGGCATTTTGGAGCCGAGAAACCTCCCGCCATGCACGCCAGCGGTGGCGTTGCGGCGGATGACATTGCCTCCGCTGTCCACGATGGAGCCGTATTTGTTGGAGCGCTTGTCCACCTTCTTTTCGGTGATCACAAAACTTCCCGTGGGGGTCCGAAAGCCGCTGCGGCCGGTGGCCACATAGCTCCAGCCCAGGTTTTCGCTGTTGCGGAAAATGTAGAGCCGCTGCTCGCTGAGATCCACGGTCATGCGAACGGGGCCGGGTTCACCGCTGCCATGCCACACATAAAGCGGGCTTTGCGAAGACTCGGCCGGTTGCACATAGATGGCGCGCCGCACGATTTCCTTCCGGGCAAAGGTGGCCGGCATCTGACAGGCGGAGAAGGCACAGGCTGCCAGGGCGGCGAGAGCGAGGCGTGCAATTTTCATGGCTGAACGAATCTTACCGGATCGCCCGCATTTTCAAACGGCTTCCCGGTGAAACCGAGAGCGTTTTCTCGCGATTTATTGCCGCTGGTTCCAGTAAATCTTGAGGTTTTTAGTGGCTCGACCAGCCGCGATCAGATCCGTGTCACCGTCGCCGTCCAAATCTGCCCCCATAAGGTCTTCGCAGGCCATTTTTCCATCGTCCAAAAGGTAGGGCTGCCAGCCGGTGCCGTCTTCTTTGGTGGTGTAAAACAGCTTCACCCCGACACGGGTGCCGATTTTGTGATGAGCGCGCCAGCCGACCGCGATCTGGCGGTTGTTAAGCCCCAGGTAGTCGTAGCAGGCCAGGGCATGGCCATCGATGAGGGTGTCGTCCAGCACTTGCCGCTGCCACAGGCCGTCTTTCGGGCCCTGGGGCGGTGGCGTGTAGAGCACGAGCTGGTTTCCGTGCATGGGCTCGATGGCGGCAATGTAAGGCTGACCTCCTGCAAAGGCCCCCCAGCGGACTTCTCCGGCCCCCTTCAGGTCCGGGCTGTCGTGCCGGGTCACCCACTGTTCCTTCCAGCCCCCATCGCCGGGTGTCAGGCGGACGATGCCCTCGCGCCCGGCCAGCAGCAGGCTCTCGGGTTCGCCGCCCGGGCTGGGCACGACCTCGAAGTTGTGGGTCATGTGCATCTGGTCGTTCACCACGGTGGTGTCCCAGGGCTGGCCGCCTTTTTCAGGTTTGTGATAGGCCAGGATGCGAACTCCTGCGCCCTCGCCATTTTTGTTCCCTTTGCCATGCAGCGGGGCGACAATGAGGTCATACTTGCCTGCGCGGTTGCGTACCCAGCGCATCCGGTGCGTGGTGGGTTCGTGGGTCAGTTGCACGGGCTTCCAGCGCTGGGTCCGGTCTTCGGGGGCCTCCAGGTAAAAAACGGCACCGCTGGTCTCGGTATCACCGGGGTTCCACTGGGCACCTACGGCGATTTCGGCCTTTCCGTCCCCGTCAATATCCCGGGCGGCGATGCAGACGTGGTCCTTCTCCGTCAGCTTTTCGGCGATGATGTGCTTTGTCAAGGAGGGGTTTTGATACCAGACAATGAGGTTTTTGTCCGCGAGCAGGATGTCCGTTTTGCCGTCGCCGTCCACATCCGCCGTGGCCAGCCCGTAGCCGATCCCCACTTCGCGGTCGATTTCCTGTTCACGGAATTGAGGGGATACCTGGGCCTGGAGCGCCGCTGTCGAGAACAGACAGGTGGTAAGCAGAAATCGGGAAATCATAGGGGCGGCATCTTGAGAGATTCGCGGAGAGACGGCCAGCAAAAGGTTAAAAACGGGCTGCAAAAGGATTGACGATGTAATGACAAAAAGCGTATTTTCATCGAACAAACTTGTCTCCCGCCGTTCTCAAACGGAGAGCACCCCTGGCTTTTTGCCCCTTACCCCCTTCTGACCATGTTGGCTAACCCCTCTTTTAGCATGCCGCGCGTGCGCGCTTTTTTGTCGTGGCTGCTGTTGCTGACGGCTTTTGCCGTTCCTGCGATGGCTGTGCCGCCCAAGGCGCCTGTCCTCCTGTCGTTGGACTCCACTTTGGCCGACGAATTGGGCAAAAATAGCACTGCGCGTTATTTCCTTCTTAAATGGCAGGACAATTCTCTAGATGAGTCCGGATTTCGGGTGGAAGTGCGGTTTGGAAACAGTGGCGCTTTCCAGTCCATTGCAGC
>DASWXG010000054.1:0-2192 GCA_036405615.1 Prosthecobacter sp.
GCTCGCCATTTCCGCCCTGTTTGCGGCCATCGCCTTCCGGCTTGCCCCAGCATTTCCTGAGGATGCCCGCGTCCAAAACTGGAGCCCCATGCTGGCGGATTACGACATAACCGACGCCCTCGGTTTTATCCGCGCTGGCTACATTCACAACGCCAGCTATCTGGGCGGTCTCACTGGGCTCATTACCATCCTGGTCTGGCTCCGGTTGACAAGGCCCCCAAAGCCCCTGGTTCCCGGCCCCACGGCGACAGCGGAGCAGTGCTGATTGGAAAAGGGCCATAACAGAGACAAGCCGGGCCTATCCCTCGATCAGGCTTTCCAGGTCGCGTTCGTCCAGGCCCGCCATCAGCGGTGATTTCTCATCCAGGGCAGCCTCGACCAGTCCGCGCTTTTTCGCCTGCAGGGAAAGGATGCGCTCCTCCACCGTACCCCGGAGAGCCAGGCGGTAAGCCGTGACCACCCGCTGCTGACCGATACGGTGAGCCCGGTCAATGGCCTGCGCCTCGACGGCCGGGTTCCACCACGGGTCCAGCAGAATGACATGGTCGGCAGCCGTCAGGTTTAGACCGTAGCCACCCGCTTTGAGGCTGATGAGGAACACCCGGCAGTCGGGGTGAGTTTGGAACCGTTTCACCTGCGCATCCCGGTCCTGGCTGCTGCCGTCAATGTAGGCATAGGCCACTTTTTGCGCATCCATCGTCTCACGCACAAGTCGTAAATACTGAACGAACTGGCTGAATATCAGCACTTTTCCGCCACCGTCTAAAATGCCATCGAGACGTTCCTGCAACATGGGCCATTTGCCGGACAGGTCCTCCTGGCCGAGACCTCCCAAAGTGTCTTTTTGCAGGCCGGTCAGGCGCAGATCGCAGCAGACCTGGCGCAGACGAAGCAGCACGGTGAACATGGTCATCTTGGCACCGTTCTGGCCCGAACGTTTCCTGGCTGCCTTGATTTCCTCCCGTCCCTCTTCGAGAAGACGGCGGTAAACCTCCCCCTGGGCCGGGCTTGGATCGCACCACAGCACCTGTTCGATTTTCTCCGGCAGGTCTCGCAGTACCTCGCGTTTGGTTCTCCGCAGAAAGTAGGGGCGGATCAGTTTCTTCAGTCTCTCGCTGGCGGCCTGCCCAGCGGGGGTCCCAAGGGCCGTTTGAATCGGTTGCTCAAAACGCTCCTTGAAGTTCTCCCGGCTGCCCAGATAGCCGGGCAGAAGGAACTGGTAAATGGACCAGAGATCTCGGGTGGTGTTCTCCACCGGCGTTCCCGTAAGGGCAATCCTGGCTTGCGCCGTCAGGCCACGCAGCGCCTTGGCTGCGTCTGTATCCGGGTTTCGGATGTAGCTGGCCTCATCCAGCAAAACCAAACCCCATTGTTGCTTTTTAATTTCTTCCAAATCCCTTACAATCAACTGGTAAGTGGTTATTATAACGTCGAATTCGTGCATCTTATTCAGCACTTTTTCACGCTTATCCCCCTGGGAAATGGCCACCTTGAGCTGAGGAGCAAAGCGCTCAAATTCCGCTTTCCAGTTTCCGCACAGCGACTTGGGACAGACGATCAAGGCTGGCTGCCGGGTCTTGCTTTGGGACAAATGCAAGGTCACCAGGGCGATGCTTTGCACCGTTTTCCCCAGACCCATTTCGTCTCCTAACAGGCCACCGCGTCCGGCCTGGGTCAGCGAACTCATCCAGCGCACCCCCAACAGCTGATAAGGCCGCAAGCGGTCCCCCAGGTCGCCCAAAACTCCGCGAGCTGCGGCTTCATCCACCAGAGGCACAGCGGCCTCTTCGTTGTCTGGCAGGAAATAGGCCGCATGCAGGGCGTTCACCCGCGCTCCTTCAGGAGTGATCTGCAAAGGCACGTCCTTCAGCGTATCTTCAAACTCCTCCACCTCCTGGAGGTCCAGGACATACTTCTTGCCGTTTTTGCCTTGGACGGATCTTTGCCCGGAGCGCACCAGTCGCAAAATCTCGGACCGGGGCAGTTTGAAGCCATCCGCCGCCTCATAGCCAAATTCCATGGCCATCCAGTCGCCCCCACCGGCGCTGCCCCCACGCCCTCCGGCATCGGCCACCTGGCGGACCTGAGGTTGGATGCGCCCCACGCCCCGGGTTGCCGCACGCCATTTTTCGCCTTCCACAATGTGGTAGTTCTGGCGAAGACGGGGAAGGTCCGAGGCGTAAAAGCGCATC
>DASWXG010000055.1:0-11893 GCA_036405615.1 Prosthecobacter sp.
AGGACAGCCCGGGTGTGATCATTGATGAAGCCGACGGGGGGCTCCAAGATCTGCCCCGTGCCCTGGATCTGGGCTATCTCGGCACCAGCCACAAGAACTGCAAGGGCATCGTCAAGGGGCTGGCAAATGCGGCTTTGCTGAAGGCACGCGTTGCTCCGGGGGGGCGGTCTGGCATTCTGAGCGGAGAGGATCTGGCCAATGTAGGGCCGGTGGCCTTGTTGCAAGACCTCGCCATGGTGGCGGCGTTGGGCATCCGGCATGTGGAGCGCAACGGGCACCACTATTTTAAAGGTCTGTCCATGCACCCCAAGCCTGTACAGGAGGCCGTGCTTGAGAGGCATGCAGACCTCTATCAGCGTCATTCACAGGGCTTCCCAACGCTGAACATTCACCAGGGGCACCTGCGGCTGGACAGTGTGAATGCAGCACCTTTCGGGTGTGCTGTCGAACTGGAGGACCCTGCGTACCTGCCTTTGAACGACTGGATCAAACAAGGTGGCATGGCTGAACTGTAGGGGCATCAGCCCATGCGCAGATCCAGGTACTCGAGAGTGACCGGTTTGCCCCCCTTGTGAAGAAACTCGATCTCGTTGTGACCGTCTTTCAGCACGGAGGCGGGCACTGTCCAGGCGCGTAACGTTTCCGGCAGGCCTAACAAAGAGGGATAAGGATTCGCAAAAGGTTCGCTCACATTCTCATCCGGCTGCAACTCCGTGCCGTTGCACCGGGCTTGCAGGGTACGGCCTGCCAGGGTGGCGTCTGCCTGAAGGCGGAGGCGGCCCTGTCCCTGCCAACCGTCGGCAGGCGGGGCGAGATTCAAAATGAAGCGCGTGCTGCTGTTCTCTTTGAGCCCACGCGGTAGAACAGGCGGACGGACCCAGGGGTTGTTCCAGCCGCTGGCCAGGAACCAATGCTGAGGCTGTTTTGCGAGGGCGTCCGGGTGGCGCAGAGGTTTCAGTGCCTGAAATGGCGGTTCAGAGAATGGTCCCCGGCCAGGGCCTCCGTGCTCGCGATAATAGGCGAAGTTAAAAAGGCTGACGCCATCTGCGCCTCGCGCATAAGCCAGATGAGCAGTGGTGTGATACTGCTCTGTCGTGGCGCGGCGGAAGGTGAAGGTGTCGTAGCCGGGAACCAGTTTGCGACCGTTGGCAATGGAGTGGCACAGTTCTACGTAGAGTGCAGTGCTGGCAGGCACCTGCGCCCGGATTTCCTCAAAGTCCATCTGCTGGGTGGTGAAGTAGCTCGCCGACAGGTTGACCATGTCCAGGCCGGTGGCGGCCGTGGCAGTCAGATCTAACCCCAGGGCATCCAGACCCTTTACGAGGCAAGGTACACGTGCACAGAGCCAGCGGCGTTTGCCCTGGCGTTGTGTCCGGTCCAGCACTGCGCGTACCTCACGGACAAAGCCTGTCATGATGGACTGCCGCTGCTGGAACGTCGTCTTTTGGACATCAAAGAAGCTGCAGAAACGCATGTAGTCGAGCTCCAGCCCTTCAAGGTCGTAGTTCTCGCACAGCTCGGTGATGAGGACCAGCTTCTGGGCGCGAACTTCATCGAAGAGCCAGTTCTGTACGAGATCGGCACCGCGTTTGGAAGCGGGGTCAAACATGAACTCGGGATGCTCAGCATAGTGGCGGGTGACGCTCATGCCCATGCTGGCTCCGGGTTTGTCGCCGGGCTTGGGCTGGGTGAACTCCTTGTGATGGGCGTCGTTAAGGCGGAAGGAAATAAATGGAGCCTGGCCAGTGGCCCGGCAGCGGTCCACGAAGATGCGCACCACATCGCCACCCTTCATGACAAAGTTGCCAAAGGAATCCGGCCCCACTCCATAGCGTTCTTTGATCCATGCATAGTGAGGTTCCAGCGGCAGCACTTTGCTGGGCCACATGGGAACCATGCCAAGCCCGGGTTGCAGAAAATGTGCGTCCACCAGACCTGTTACTTCATCCACCGTGGCCTCCAGCATGGAGGCGCGGAAAGGCTCGCGTGCCTTGTGAAAGGGACTGACACAACTGGTGATGTTGGTGGTGTCGTTGCTGTAGAGCACCCGGAAAGGTGCCTTGCCGCGTGGCGGCAGCGGGTCAGCGCGAACGGATGAAGTCGGGGCTGCTGCGGCGGCCAGAGCACCGGCGGTGGTTTGCAAAAAATGGCGGCGGTCAGGCATGGGATGACGAAGCAACGGGCGGACTGAACCCGGTATTTCGGCGTGTTGACGCATGTCCCATCCTGCCGGGAAAAATGGCGGCGTCAGTTTGGCATTGTCGCGCGGACGTGACCGGAGATAGTCGCCGCATGAGTGAAAGTTATGATGTGAACGGCCTCGTCGTGGTGGTCATGGGCGGGACGACCGGCCTCGGCCTTTCCGCTGCCCGTGCTCTGGTTGCCAATGGAGCCAGGGTGGTGGTGACGAGCCGCAGCGAGGCAAATGTGCAGAGCGCGCTCGGAGAGCTGGGAGACAATGCGCGGGGCTTTGCTGCGGATGCTTGCCAGCCGCAAGCTGGCGAAAAAGCGGTGGCTTTGGCAGTGGAAGCCTTCGGCCGTCTGGACTCTCTCTACCATGTCGCGGGTGGCAGCGGCCGTTCCCGGGGCGACGGGCCTTTGCATGAAATGACGGATGAAGGGCTGCGCTATACTCTGGATCTAAACCTGGCCTCTGTGATGGCCTCCAACCGGGCCGCAGTGCGGCAGTTTCTGGAACAGGGGGGCGGAGGCTGCATCCTGAACATGGGTAGCGTGCTGGGCTGGTCGCCCTCGCCCGAGTATTTTGCCAGCCACGCCTATGCCGCGGCCAAGGCGGGCATTGTGGGCTTTTCCAAGTCCATCGCCAGTTACTATGCGCCGCAAAACATCCGGGTGAACGTCATCGCGCCGGCGCTGGTGGAAACACCGATGTCACAGAGGGCGGTGGGCAATGACGACATCGTTCGCTTTGTCCAGGCCAAGCAACCGCTGGATGGAGGTCGTGTGGGCTGTCCGGAAGATGTGGATGGCGCGGCGCTCTTCCTGCTTTCGCGGACATCCCGGTTCATCACCGGCCAGGTGCTGGCGGTGGACGGGGGCTGGACCGTCTCTGAAGGACGTGTTGCGTGAATCGGTACGTCTATTGGAATTGAGCAATTTTTGTTAGACCTGCATGGCTGAACCCATTTCTTCCGACCTTGTCATTGGCATTGACCTGGGCGGCACCAATATCAAAGCTGCGCTGCTCGAACGGGCCACCGGCCGGAGGCTTGCTGGCTTTTCACGTCCGACACTGGACGGTGAATTTGTTTCAGGAACGCCGCGTTTTGCCATCACCGTGCGGGAGATTGTGGCCGAACTCGAATCGGCAGCGGGGCAGGCAAACCTGCCCGTCGGACTTTCCGCTCCGGGGCTGGCAAACCCTGCGGGGCATTGCATGGACTGGATGCCCGGTCGCATGCACGGGCTGGAAAAACTGGACTGGCCGGCTTTTCTGAACCGGCGAGTGAACGTGCTGAACGATGCCCAGGCCGCCCTGCTGGGAGAGATCTGGCTGGGCGCTGCGAAAGGTTGTGACGATGTTTTCATGATCACTCTGGGCACGGGTGTCGGCGGTGCGGTGTTCAGTGGCGGGCGCCTTTTGAAAGGAGCCATTGGCAGGGCGGGCCACCTCGGCCACCTGACCACAGATCTGAATGCTCCCCGCGATCTTTATGGAACACCCGGCAGCCTGGAAGTGGCGATCGGTAACAAGACCTTGCATCAGCGTGGCGGCGGTAGCTATGCGTCCACCCTGGCTTTGCTCTCCGCCTGTGAGGCAGGCGACCCTGAGGCTGAACGGATCTGGCGTGAATCCGTGCGGCATCTGGCGGCAGCTGTGGCGGGGCTGGTCAACGTGCTGGATCCTGAATTGGTGATCTTGGGCGGTGGTATCGCCACGGGGGCGGGAGAACGTCTGCTTGGCCCGATGTATGAGTTTTTAAACCTCTATGAGTGGCGCCCCGGAGGCCACAGAGCACGGTTGACGCTCGCCGCATTGGGGGATGAAGCGGGCGCATTGGGCGCGGCCCGCAGTCTCTGGTGAGGTGCTTCTTTGGAAAACCCTCCATGTGTCTTTGTTTGACCGGGAAAATCTGCTCGCGAACATCGTTGTGTGGATGAAGTGAGCCATTTCGATTCCCCCGACCGTGAAATCTTGCGCGCAACCCAGTGGAGCAAGTTGCAGTCTTTGCTGGCATTGATTGCCAGTGGAGATGGCTTCTACGCGCGAAAGTTTCGGGAGGCCGGCGTGCCAGCGGGGGGATTTGGCAGCCTGGATGAGTTTGTCAAACTCGCGCCTTTCACGCTCAAAGAAGAGCTTTTGGCCGACCGCCTGAAGCACCCGCCCTTTGGCACGCACCTCACCCGGCCTTTGGAAAACTATACCCGGTTTTGCCAGACCAGCGGCACCAGCAGCGGCCAGCCTGTGGCTTGGTTGGATACACCGGAAAGCTGGGAGGCGATGCTGGCCTGCTGGAGGCGTGTGTATGAGGCGGCTGATTTGGTGAAGGGGCGGGACCGCATTTTCTTTGCCTTCTCATTTGGGCCTTTTTTGGGTTTCTGGACGGCCTATGAGGCGGCGAACGGGCATTATCTTGCCCTGCCGAGCGGCGGTCTTTCCAGCCAGGCGCGGCTGGAAATGATGGCCCGTTACGGAGCTACCGTGCTGTGCTGCACTCCCACCTATGCCTTGCGTCTTGGCGAACTGATTGGCGAGGCCAGCGGTGTTTCGCGTGAGCGGCTGGCGGTGCGAAAGATCATCGTCGCGGGAGAGCCAGGAGGCAGCATTCTGGAAGTGCGCCGCCGCATCGAGGCGCTCTGGGGGGCCCGGGTGTATGATCACCACGGCATGACGGAGGTGGGCCCGGTGAGCTATGAACTGACGGCTGCGCCAGGGCATCTGGTGGTCATTGAGGAGGCCTATCTGGCTGAGGTGATTGATCCTGTTACCGGCCTGGAGGCTGGAGACGGAGAGCATGGTGAACTGGTGCTCAGCACCCTGGACCGCACCGCCGGGCCGCTGCTGCGCTATCGCACGGGGGACTGGGTGAAAAAGCGGATGCTGAACGGCCGGCTGACTTTGGAGGGAGGCGTGCTCAGCCGGGTGGATGACATGGTGGTGGTGCGCGGGGTGAATGTGTATCCCAGTGCGGTGGAAGCCGTGGTGCGCCAGTTTCCGGAGGTGCTGGAGTTCATGGTGGAACAGCGCAAAATGGATGCGATGGATGAGATCGAGATCCTGGTGGAGGTGGGAGAAGAGCCGTCCAAACCTCTGCTCAAAAGCCTGGAGACCCGCTTGCGCGACACTTTTTCCATGCGCATCCCTGTTCGCGTCGCCGAGGCAGGAAGCCTCCCCAGGCATGAGTTCAAAGCCAGACGCTGGCGCAAGGTGTGATTTCTCCCGCATGGAAGGATTTGGGGCAGTTAGGGCGTTGGTAGCTTCCCAGCCCATCCATGCATTCGCGTCTTCCTGTTTTTGCCTTCCTCAGTGCAGCGGCCATCAGCCATGCGGCCGATCCTCTGCCCGGTCATTCCGTGCATGGCGAAGCCTTCAATGAAGGGCCCCGACAGGCGGCAGTGTTAATCTCCGGAACAGGGAAAGTGGACTTTGCCATCACGACGTCGAAGGAAGAGGCCAGGCCGTTTTTCAACCAGGGCGTGGGCCAGTTGCATGGCTTCTGGTATTACGAAGCGGAGCGTTCCTTCCGTCAGGCGGCCCTGTTGGACAAGGACTGTGCCATGGCCTACTGGGGTATGGCGATGGCGAACGTGAACAATGACACGCGGGCCAAGGCTTTTGTGAAAAAGGCCTCCGAACTGAAGCCCAAGGCAGGGGCGCGGGAGAAGTTGTGGATTGCTTCCCTGGAAACCTTTTACAAAGAGGACAAGCGGGACAAAAAACAGCGTGCCCTGGATTTCATCCGCGACCTGGAAGCCATCGTCCAGGAATACCCGGAGGATGTGGAGGCCAAGGCCTTCCTGGCCTGGAAAATCTGGCATGCCAAAGATGTGGCCCCCATTTCCAGCCCGCAGGCCGTGGACGCCTTGCTGGACCAGGTCTTTGCCGCCAATCCGGAACATCCGGCTCATCACTATCGCATCCATTTGTGGGATGGCAGCAAACCGGCCCGCGCCTTGAAGTCAGCCGCGCAGAACGGGCAGGCCGCACCGGGGATTGCCCACATGTGGCACATGCCCGGTCACACATTTTCCAAACTGAACCGGCATGACGATGCAGCGTGGCAGCAGGAGGCCAGCACGCGGGCCGACCACGCCTACATGACCCGCAACTGGATACTCCCGGACCAGATCCATAACTATGCCCACAACGAAGAATGGCTGGTGCGGACCTTCAATGAACTGGGCCGTGCCAAGGATGCCAAAGCGCTCGCACGTACCTTGATCGCCAATCCGCGCCATCCCAAGTATAACAAGCTCGACAAGGGCAGCGCCAACTACGGTCCGCAGAGGCTGATGGACACCCTGGTGAAATGGGAGCTCTGGGATGAACTTCTGGAGGTTAGCAACAGCGCCCTCATTTCCCCCATGCCGGACAATGATGCACTGGAGACCGCGCGGCTGAGGGCGCGGGGACTGGCCTTTTATGAGAAGCAGGATGTCACTGCGCTGGAAGCTGTGATGACCCGGCTACACGAAGTGAACCGCGCCGCGCTGGTCCGCCTGAAAGAGGCGGCAAAGCAAGCCGCTAAAAAAGAGCCCGCCAAGGCTGCTGAAAAGATCGTGCCGCCAAACGCCGGTGGAAAATGCAGCGGCGGGAAAGAAGGGGGCAAACCGAAACCAGCCGCTGGACCTGCCGAAGGCGCATTGCGTGAACTGGCGGCTCTGCGTGCCGTGTTAGCCGGCCGCAAGGATGCCACCACCGCTCTGGACGCAGCGGCCAAAGACATGCCGAAGGACAGGGCCGCGCGTGCCTGGCTGAAACTGGGAGACCGGAAGAAGGTTGATGCCCTGCTCAAGGAGTGGCCTCAGGATCTGGTCGGGAACGCCAGCAAGACGGAGGTTTTGCTGGAACTGGGCCGGAAAGAGGAAGCCAAACGAGCCCTGGAACAGACCGGCAAACAAGCCTTCGCCATGGATGGTGATCTGCCGGTGGTGGCGCGTCTGGATGCTGCAGCCAGGCAGCTTGGCATCCAAGGGGCATGGCGCGGCAACGCCCCTTCTCGCAAGGACAGCGGAAGCCGCCCGCCGCTCGTCAGTTTGGGAAGCATGGACTGGCAGCCGCCGCAGGCTCCCCAGTGGCAGGCGGTGACCTTGGATGGCAAACCTGTGGACAGTGCTGCTTTTGCCGGAAAGCCCCACATTCTGCTGTTTTATCTCGGAAGTGCCTGCGGCCATTGCATGGAGCAGATCAATGCCTTTGGCAAAGCGGCGGGCGGGTTTAAGAAAGCGGGTATCCGCCTTGCCGCTGTGACTCTGGAACCGGTCTCTCTGGCCTCGCGGATCACCGACCACACACCGGACAAGAAGCTGCCGCCCTTTGACATCTGTTGCGACCCAGGCCTGGACATGTTCAAGAGCTTCAAGGCGTATGACGACTTCGAACAGGAGCCGCTTCATGCGGCGGTGCTGGTGGATGCCCAGGGGCGCGCGCGCTGGTGGGATGTGAGCTGGGAGCCGTTCAAGGACACGGACTTTTTGCTGAAAGAGGCACAACGTTTGTTAGGTCTGCCGTGACATTCCGAGGGCCAATTTGCGAGGCGGGGCGCATTCCGGTATTAATGTGCCGTGTTCACGGGCTGTCCGCTGTTCTGGCATGGGCGATGCTTTGTCTGGATGCATCCCCCCAAGATGCCATTGCTGAAACAGGCCTTTCCGGCTGAAGGAAGTCCACGGTCCGGTGTCAGCGGAGGGGCAGCCCCTTCCGTTCATGATTTCCGTCTATCATTCTGCCACACCCGGATTCGCGTTCAAACTGATGCTGGTTGCAGCATGGCTCTGCGCCCTGCAACTCAAAGCCCAGGTGCTGACATGGGATGCAGCCCCGGGGACGGCCGGTCTGCAGAATGGCAGCGGCACCTGGAACACCACGGTGGCCAACTGGCTGGACTCCACAAATGCTAACGTATTGTGGGGCAATACGGGACTGGAGACGGCCCAGTTTGGCAGCACCTCGCCAGTGAACCCGAGTTTGGTCACCCTGGCTTCGTCCATGAACCTGAAGGGCATCAATTTTCTTGCCCTGGCATCCACGACACCCGTCTCCGGCCAGCAGTATTCCCTGAACGGCGCTGCGGCAGGAACGGTGCTGAACTTTGGCGAAGGGGGACTCATCCAGATGGCGGACTTTTCGTCCGGAGGCTCGCAGTTCATCTCTCTGGGGGCGAATCTGGCTCTTCAGGGGAACAATCTCACGCTTCAGAAAAGTGCAGGGACGGTCACTCAGTTTATCAACCTGAACATGGCCTCGAACCCGAACCTGACGGGCGAACTGACCATCGGCAGCTACATCTATGCAGGCATCACGGCCCTGGGCACGGTCGCCAATGTCAGCGGCATCACGGTGAAGGCGAACGGGACACTGACTCTCGCCAGCGGGGGCAACTACACCATGCCGCTCACGATTGCAGGCTACACCCAGACGTACGGGGCCATTCGTGTGACGGGCAGCAATGTGACCTTGTCCGGCGGAATCAATCTCACGAACCATGCGGGAATCCTGATGCATACCGGCAACACCGGTTTGCTGATCAATGCGCCCATCACCGACGGTGGCATGAACTATGGGCTGCACCGCTTTACCCTGACCAAGAGCGATGGGACCGTCACCCTGACGGCGGCCAATACCTACGGAGGAGACACCACGTTAGGCCGTGCCACCGGCGGTTATACCGGCAGCATCACGGCGCTGGACTTTGCTGCCGCGGGAGCGCCCGCCCAGGACATTCTCTACAATAGCCTGGCCACACCGGGAAATTTGAACCTCATCGGCAGCAACATTGGCAGCTCCGTGCTGACGCTGAATGGAAAGGCTGGTGCGGTCAGCTCTCAGCGCCTGGGCAACATCAGTGTACAAGGCATGCGGTCCGCCATTGAAATGACCTCGGGAGCCGGAGGCGAAATGAACCTGTCGTTCGGCAACATCGTCCGCACCGGTACCGGTATGCTTTCTCTGGTGGCACCGGCCAGCGGCACGCTCAGCACGACCATGGCCGACGGCTTTGTCGGGCCCTGGGCGACTTACAACTCCGGAACAGGTGAAGCGGCTTGGGCCCAGGTTTCCGGTGGGAAGATCACGGGGTTCCACGGCACCACGAACCACGTCACCGGCAGCGGGTATGCGAGCGACGTCAATGCACATCTAAACATCGGCAGCGGATCAAGCGGGGCGGTGTCCCAGAGCGGCCCGCTGGCTTATCTAGGCACGGTTTCCATGACGGATGAGGCGGTGGACCGCTCACTCCCCATCGGCAACGGTAACACGCTGCGCCTTGGGCCGGTGGGCGGCATCCAGATCACTTCAGACGCCAGAAGCCTGACGGTGGGGGAGGCGGGTGGCAGCAGCATTTTGTCAGCCGGTGGCAGCAGCGCGGGGGCGGGTCAGCTTGTTCTAACCAATCATTCTGCGATGTCTTTGCTGACGGTTCACTCTTCCATCACGAACAATGCCGGGGGAGGTGCCGTGACTCTGCTGATCAATGGCGCAGCTTCCTCAAACACAGTCCTGACCGGAACAAGCAGCTACACGGGTGGCACCATTGTGGCCAGCGGCGCTCTGGAGATCCGCAACCCGGGGGCCTTGGGGACGAGTGGCACGGTCAATGTCCTTGAGGGAGGAACACTTCGTCTTGCCGGAGGCCTTTCGTTGGCCCGGGGTGTCACTCTCTCCGGGATTGGCACCAGCGCAGCAGGTGAGGGGGCCCTGCGCAGTGTCAGCGGTAACAATGGGATGAGCGGGCTTGTCACCTTGGTCGGCAATGCGGCCATCATGGCCGATGCCGGCAGCACGCTCACGCTTCAACAGGCTGCGGCAACCAATTCTGTAGCCGGAACCTACAATCTCAACATGGGCGGTCGTGGAGATGTGGTGGTGAACGGCCGTCTGGCCATTGGCACAGGAATCCTGACCAAGGTCGGGAATGGCATGCTAACTCTGGCGGGAGACAACAACTTTACCGGAGCTCTGACCATCAACACCGGAGTGGTGCGCGCCACCCATGCCAATGCTCTGGGGGTATCCGGCAGCACCTTCGGTTCCACATCCGTCGCTTCAGGAGCTGCTCTGGAAGTGGCTGGAGGAGTGACACTGGCGGCGGAACCCATCACGATTTCTGGCATTGGTGTGGGCGGCAATGGTGCCATTCGCAATGTCAGCGGCAACAACACTTTGACGGGACTGATCACCCTGGGCGGTGTGACCACACTGCGCATGCAGTCCGATGTCGGCAAGCTCACCTTTGACACGGCTTCAGGAGCCTCCGTGCTGCACTCGGCCACCACCGCGCGTGTTTTGATCTTGGGCGGGGCAGGGGACATGGACTTTGTAGATCCCCTGTCACGTTCCAGCACCGGGGCGTTCACCTTGCAGAAGGAAGGCAATGGCACCGTGACCCTGGCGACGTCCTCCTCCAATACGGTCACCACGTTAAACGGTGGCAGGCTTCATCTCGACTTCAGCGCAGCCACCAGTCCTGTGAGCAATATTTTGCACAGCGGCATCGCCACGCCTAACGAAATGAACTTCAACAGTGGCACCTTGCAGATCACCGGCAAGCCAGGGGCGAACAACAGCCAGGCGTTTGGTCCCTTGGTGGTCAGCGGTGTGAATGTGACCAACGGCGGTTCCAGCTACCTCAATGTCGCTCAAAACGGCGCTGCCCGTGTGGATCTCAGCTTTGGAGCCATCACCCGCGGGCTGGCTGGGATTTTGGGAGTATCACGCGCCAGCACAGGAAACCTTTCCACATCTGGCGGTACGGACAATAGCATCTTTCTGTCCACCCTGGGCACGCCCTACCTCTGGTCCCTGGATGCTGCCAATGGTGATGAGTGGATGGGCAGTACCGCAGCGACCTCAGGTGTGCGCCAGATTGTGCCGCTGTCATCCCTCACAACGGGTGGTTATACCGCGAGCGCCGTAAACGCCCTTGCTGGAAATGCCAACATTGCCGCCGGGGTGGGAACCACCACGCTCGGGGCGAACACCAGCATCACCAGCCTGCGTTTTGCCCAGGCGCAGGACACGCTTGTCACCCAAGATGTCAGCGGCAGAGTGCTCACCGTGGGAGGCATTCTGGTTTCCAGCACGGTGGGAAATTTTACCCAGACGCTTTCCACCAGCACACTGAAGGCACCGGAGTCTGGAGCGAACAACGACCTGCCCATCATCCAGAACAACACCGCAGCGCCGCTGGTCATCAATTCTGCCATCGTGAACATCACGGGCTTTTCAACAGGCGTGACCAAAGGTGGTCTTGGAACTCTGGTCTTCAAAGGGGCCAGCACTTATTCCGGCAGCACGCGGGTGCACGAAGGCGTGTTGCATTTCCAGGGCGGTTCCATCAGTTCCAACACAGAATTCCTGCTGGGTTCCGGTGAGCGCAGCGGAAAAATCATCCTTGGCACCGGTAGCACGGCTTTCAATACCACGGTGGACTGGCTGCAGGTGATGGGCACCGGCACGGACAACCGCATTGTCGGCGGGGCCAGTGTGATCTCGACGCTGATGGTGGACAACCCTACCACCAACAACAACTTCAGGGCCGGTTTTCTCGGAGGTTCCGGCGCCAATGAGAACAACCTTTCTCTTTCGGTGAACGATGTGTCCACCGTCAGCACGGCGGCATCGCCCACACCGATGTTCCTTCCTCTGGGGCCTGCCAACACTTATGCAGGGCAGACACTGATCCGCAATGCCACAGTCGAGGCTTCCGTT
>DASWXG010000056.1:0-6077 GCA_036405615.1 Prosthecobacter sp.
AACCGGGGATGCTTCATTCGCCCTCTTCGCGGATGACGAAGCGGGAAAGACAGTTGTCTGCCAAAGCTGCTTCACCCTAGTAGTTCAGCGTCACCATGATGTAAGCGAAGTCAGCGTCATCTCCGGCACCCGCGTCATCCAGATAGCTGCCAGCGAAGAAGTGGCTGTAGCCGACCAGGACATCCAGATGCTTGGTCAGCTTGGAACTGACGGTGAAATCCAGCTCGGCACCGGCCTGATTGCTGGCCGCCGGCGTGATGGGACGCACCTGGGTGGTGCCATTGGTGCGGTACCAGGCGTCTCCCGTGTCATCCAGCCAGAAGCCATGAAGATCCAACGTGGTTTTCAGCTTGGGGTGCGGCTGGGCGGCGAGGCGAAGCACCAGGTTGTGCATGTTTTGCCAGGCCATGGTGTCCATGAAGCCATAAGGAGGGTGGTTGGTGGGAAACAGATTTTGAAAGGTGTGGACCTGCCCGTCGGCGGCATTGCCGTCGCCGCTGCCATAGCTGTATTCAAAGGCGAGGCGTGGTTTCCAGGGATTCTTCAGCCAGTTGTATCCGGCCTCCAGATGCGTTGCAAAGGCGCGCAGGTCCTGCCCGCGTACCTGGCCGGCCTGGCCGACGATCTCGACCGTGTAGTCCCAACCGGCGAGTTTCAGCGGATCGCCTTTGAGGCGGGTGCCGAGAGTGATGAAATCGGTGCCACCCGCGAGACCTTCTTCATGAAGGTGGAAGGCGTACACATCTGTGGTCTGCACGGGAATGAAGGTGGTGCTGAAATAAAGTCCGCTGAAAAACTGGTCGCGGGTGTTTTCACCGTCCAGCCAGTCGGACACATTGAAGTGTGACTCGTGGATGCGAACCACGCTGGAAGTGAAGGCGTCCAGGGACCAGTCCTTCTCTTCGTAGTGCAACTTCACGGCGTCGAATGTGCGGCTGAAGTTCAGCCACTCCAGGGGGCCCACCAGCCTTTCGTCTCCATACGAGAGAACTTGGCGTCCCAGCTTCAGGGACAGGTGTTTGGGATCCCCAAATTCGAGCGAGGCCAGTCGCAGATCGAACGCGTCGTCTCCTTCAGCACCCATTTGGTTAGGCACGTCGGGCCGGTCTGAGAAGGATTCGCGGGCATCCTGCCCCTGCACGGCGATGCGCAGCCAGGGCAGCGCCTGCCATTCCAGCCCCACCCGCACGCGGTGCAGCAGCCAGGAATCATCGGTGGGGGACTTGACGCTGTTGTTGAAATCAAAGACGTTCTCCCGCCACTCTCCACGAACCCGGGCCTGAAAATTGAATTTGAGAACTTCCGGCTGAGGCAGCTCGATCTGGGGGGCCAGCGGGGGGGCACCCGCCTGAAGGAACCCGCAAACGGGAAACAGGGTCAGGAAAATCTTGAGGGACTTGGAAAGGACGGCCATGGGAGGCCGATTTTGTCGCCCTAAAGATTTGTAACGGAAATAAAGATTGGTGATGTGTGTGATGCCAGTGCGGCATCACACGTGCTTGCTATGCAAGCTGATCTGCACATTCCTCGGCCGGGTAGGTCCAAATTTCGCTCAGTGTGGGGTGGTAGTGGGGAATGGCCAGGAAATCCTGAACGGTGGCCCGGTAACGCATCGCCACGACCACCTCGTGGATGAGTTCCGTGGCATGAGGCCCAACACACGTGGCGCTGAGGATTTCACCCGTTTCCCGGTGAGCGAGCATTTTCACAAAGCCCTCCGTTTCGCCCATGCACATGGACTTCCCATGGTCGTTGAACGGGTAGCTGGCGGAGACAAAAGGAACGCCCTGCTTTTCGAGGTCCGCTTCTTTGGCCCCGACTGCTGCCACTTGCGGGTGAGAGAACACCCCGAAGAGCAGAAGCCGGTAGTCCATGTGCTCATCCACCGGCTTTTGATGGATCAGCCGATGGGCGTTGCGGGCGGCGATCTCGCCTTGCTGAATGGCTACATGCACCACATCCAGAGGGCTGCAGACATCACCTGCGGCGAAGATGTGTGCCTGGGTCGTCTGCATGGTAGGTTGCACGACCACCTTCTTCTTGCTGAGGCTCACCTGGGCAGATTCCAGCTTCAGGCCTTCGTTGGCGGGATCGCGCCCCATGGCGACCAGGATTTCGTCCACGGTGACGCTGAGTTCCTGCTCTCCCTGGCGGTATTCGATGTGTTTGCGACCACCTGCCGTCCGGGAAACTTTGTGAATGGAGGTGCCCAGATGGCAGGTAATTCCCCGGTGAGCATAGGCTTCTTCAATGACCTTGCTGCACTCCGGGTCCATGCCGGTGAGGAACTGGCCACTGCGCTGGATCAGCGTCACTTTGCGGCCGACTCCCTCCAGGTAATGAGCCATTTCCAGAGCAATGGCTCCGCCGCCCAGGACAGCGAAAGACTCAGGAAGGGACTCTGCGTCCAGGACTTCATCACTGGTCCAAAATCCCGTGTCCTTTAAGCCAGGAATGGGAGGGACGCTGGCAACGGAGCCGGTGGTGATGCAGAAGGTCTTTCCCTGGATCTGGAAGGCATCGCCGCCGTCCCTTGGCCGAAGTTCCACCGTGTGAGAGTCCACGAAGGAGGCATGGGCACGATGCAGTGTAAAACGTCCGTCCTGGAGCTGTTGCTGGCGGTAACCGGCAAAATCCGCAATGAGCGTCCTTTTGCGCTCCCGGATGGCGAGAATGTCCGCTCCCTGCGCCTGGGCTCTCAGGCCAAATTCAGAAGCCCGGCGAATGCTGAGATTGCGGTCGGCAGATTCGATGAGCGTCTTGCTGGGCATGCAACCGCGCAGGATGCAGAGCCCTCCCAGTTCTGCGGCGCCGTCCACAACGGCCACGCTCAAACCGAGCGAGACGGCCGTGCGTGCTGCCGCATACCCGGCGCTGCCTCCGCCGATGACGATGAAATCAAAAGACGCCGGGGAGGGGGAGTTGCTACTCATGCCCGCACACTTGAGGAGACAGGCATGGCATGCATCTGGAATCTCAGAGAATGCTACCGGTCAAAGAAGCTTTCTTCGTCACGGTCAGCCACCTTGAGATAGCGGTAGTAAACTTCCAGCATCAGGGTGCAAAGAGCCTGCCGGTAGACCGGGTCGGTGGCATCACCTGCAGACCAGTTGGCACGGCCCTTCTTGAAGCTGCCATCCGGCTGCTGGGCGGCCAGGATCTGCGGCAGGAACTGCTGGTTGTAGAACTTCCAGTCGTCTCCACCGGCCTGGAAGAAGGTCTGGGTGTAGTAATACCAGCAGTAAGGGTTGCAGTTTTTGTTCCAGTCCAGAGGCTCTGCTGTGAGGAACTCGCGCAGGAACTTGAGGGATTTTTTCAGAGCTGCGGTGTTGCCCTTGGACATCGTCTGCAGGGCCAGGGAGCCCGCGCCGGTCAGACTCCACTGATTGTAGTGCTCATCACGGTTGATTTTGCCAAAGCCGCCATCTTTGGTCTGCTTGGCAAGCACGTAGTCGATGCACTTCTTGATGGCAGAATCCAGTCCCTGGATCTTGAGACCGGAGTTCTTGGCGGCTTTAAGCGCCTGGAACTGCCAGCCCGCTACGGAGAGGTCTTCGCCCTTGCTGTCCTTGGTGTAGGCGGTCTTGAGGCCGGCGTCCTTGCCGCCATAGGTCCAGGAGCCGCGCTCGTTTTGGTTTTCAATGATCAGCTTGACGCCCTTTTCAAAGGCTTCGCGCATGCCGGGCAGTTCTTTGCTGCCGAGACGGGCCAGCGTGTACATTTCACCCAGGGCATACGTGGCGATGCCGTGCGCATAGGTGGAGCCGTTGTTGAGCGGATCCTCGCAAATCATGCCATAAGGGTTCTTTTTGGACAGCTCCACGAGGTAGAGGATGCCTTTCATGACGGTGTCGCCATAGAATGGCGAATCAGGAGTTTCACAGCGGCCCAGGTAGCAGAGCAGGGCCAGACCCGTCATGGCGGATTTGTGCCCCATGCCGTTCCAGGAGCCATCAGGGGCCTGTTTTTGCTTGAGCCACTCCAGAGAAGCGGAGACAGCGCGTTCGCATTCAGGACTGCCGCCGCTTTCAGCCAGCTTTTTTAAACGCTCCTGAGGGGAGCAGCGGCTGCGCATGGAAGGCGGCAGGCTGACAAAGCCCTGCATGCTGCCCATGCCCATACCGGTGCCAAAACCCATGCCTGCGCCAGCTTTACCGAAACCTCCGCTGCCGAGGCTTCCGCCTCCCAGCATGGAGCTTACATCCGGCACGTCCAGCAGGTCTGGTGGGGCATCCGGCAGCGTCACTGCCGCATTCTGGCTGGTGCTGACGATCTTTTTCATCGGCATCGTCTTGTTCAGCGATGTCCGTTTTTTCTGCTGCACCTTGTGCTGCATTTCGGCCGAAGCCTGGGCCCCTTGTTGAGTGCCTCCGCCGGGCAGGAAGTCGACCTGCTTTTCCAGCATCTGGGTGCTCACCACGATGGCGCCGCCGACAATCAGGATGCCGGCGTGAATGGCAATGCTGAGCGTGAGGGAACCGCCGCCCACTTTTCTCCAGGCACGCACCAGTGCATTTGGCGGTTTGACATTCTCAAAATGAGTCAGGGCTGGAGGATGATAAACCTCCTCCATGCCGGCTCCGGAGTGGATGTGAAGGCCTTCGTCTGCCGTGGGCACTGCGGCCACAGGAACCGGGCCGGAGGTGGCGGCCGGGGCGGCGAAGCTCTGTCCTGGCATCACTACCGGGACGGAACCCGTGCCGGGCGGCATCATGCCCGGAGGTTGTACCGGATAGCCAAGATTGTTGCCCTGCACAGGGTAACCTAAATTGCCCGTGGACTGACCTGAAGGTGGCGGCACATAGCCGGGAGGGTAGCCAAGAGACTGTGTGGCCCCAGGAGGCGGCGGCACAGGGGCTCCTGGTTCAGGTTGGCCAGAATTGGGCTTTTGGGGATCCATGGCGGATAAAATACGTTCAAATTCAGGATAATGGATAAGTTTCTCTTGTGGCAAGAGTATTCACCCGGCTTGGGCAAACGAGGAATGAGGCCAATGCCTTTGAACCTTTTTTCCGGCAAAGTTACGGTTTCTATATTCGCAGTTCTGAGCCCGTGTGTGCCTGGCAATTCCAAGCCCTTTGCGCTTCAATCGGTTCCCCTGTTCAACAGGGAGAAGTTTCGCCCCGGGAATGTCCTTTTAGCGGCGGAGAATTCGCAGGTCTTCCGGGTTCAACTTCCGCCACTTTCCCTTGGGAAGTTCTCCCAACGGCAGGGCTCCGATGGCCACCCGGACCAAACGTAAAACTTCGAGATCAAACGCCTCCAGCACCCGGCGGATGTGGCGGTTTCTGCCCTCGTCGAGCGTGATCTCCAGCCAGGTGTTTTTAATGCCGGAACGGAGGATGGAAACACGCTTCAACTGAAGCCGCTCGCCCTTGTCTTCAATGCCTGCGGACAGCCTTTCGAGCAGGGGGGCATCTACAAGTGCCGCAGCCTGGACATGGTAGGTTTTTTCCAGGTGCGAGGCCGGGTCCGTGATGCGGTGGGCCCAGGCATTGTCGTTGGTGAACAGCAAGAGGCCTTCACTGGCCTTGTCCAGCCTGCCTACGGGCGAGAGATGAGGAAGGCCGCTTCCCTCAAAGCAGGAGTAAACGGTGGCGCGTCCGTCTTCGTCGCTGGCGGTGGTGACCAGGCCGCGCGGCTTGTTCAGCATGAGGTAAACCGGTGCTGCACGCACCAGGCTCCCGCCTCCGCTCACCTGGATGATGTCCTTGCCGAGGACAACGGGGCGCTCCGGGTCCCGGCAAATGTGGCCGTTGAGCGTGACTTTTCCTTCCCGGATGAGGGCCGAACCCTGGTTGCGGGAGCAGTGCCCGAGTTTGGAGAGGGCGCGTGCGAGGCCGGTGCGTGGCTCCATGGGAGGAAAGGCTTGCAGACGTAAAGCTGCCGGGAAGAAATGCTAAAAAGAAAAAGGCGGACTCCTGAGGGAGTCCGCCAAAGATCAACAATGAAGACCGGTATTGATCAGGCCTGAAGAGCGGCCTCATCAATGTTCACCCGGCGACCATCTTTGTCGAAACGCACACGGCCGTCCACGAGGGCGAACAGGGTGTGGTCCTTGCCCACGCCGACGTTGG
>DASWXG010000057.1:0-2844 GCA_036405615.1 Prosthecobacter sp.
CTGGTGGCGATGGCAGATGTGCAGGAAAACCGCCTGGAAGCCAGTTTCAACGGCCTGAGCGCCAAACATCCCGACCGCTTCTCCGTCTCGGCCGACGCCAAGTTCATCGGCTTCGATGCCTACAAACAGGCGATCGACATGCTGAAGCCGGGCGATGTGGTGGTTTTGGCCACGCCTCCGGCTTTCCGCTGGGTTCAGTTCAAGTACGCCATCGAAAAAGGCATCAACGTTTTCATGGAGAAGCCGATCTGTGTGGACGGCCCTAGCGGCAAACGCATGCTGGAGCTGGGCAAAGAAGCGGAAGCCAAGGGACTGAAGGTTGGCGTCGGCCTCATGTGCCGTCACTGCCGTGTCCGTGGCGAGCTTTTTGACCGCATCCAGCAGGGTGAGATCGGTGACATCATCCTCGGTCGCGCCTACCGTCTCCAGGGCCCTGTGGGCACCTGTTTTACGCTGCCTCGGGACAAGGAGACCGAGAAGAGCGAACTGCTCTGGCAGATCAAGAATTTCCACTCGTTCCTCTGGGCTTCCGGCGGGGCATTCAGCGACTTCAACATTCACAACATCGATGAGATCTGCTGGATGAAAAACGACTTCCCGATCGAGGCCAAGGCCACCGGCGGGCGTACCGAGCGTGGCGATTACATTGACCAGAACTTCGACCACTACAGCGTGGAATACACCTTCCGCGACGGCAGCAAGTTCTGGCTTGAAGGCCGCAATGCCATGAAGACCCACAACGAGTTTGCCTCCTATGTGCACGGCTCCAAGGGCATGGCCATCATCTCCACCGCCGGTCACTTCCCGTCCAAGGCGATGACTTTCAAAGGTCAGAACAAGAGCGCCAAAGAAATCATCTGGCGTGGCAAGCAGCCCGAGCCCAATCCGTATGACATGGAGTGGGAGGACCTCATCGACGCCATCGTCAACAACAAGCCTTACAACGAGGTCGAACGCGGGGCCAAGGCCAGCCTTGTCACCGTCATGGGCCGTATGTCCGCGCACACCGGCCAGCTCGTTACCTATGACCAGGTGGTGAACCACGACCATGAGTTCGCCCCCGGGGCAGACAAGCTGAGCCTCGACGGTCCTGCACCGCTGCTGGCGGATGCCAGTGGCAAGTACCCGATCCCGTATCCAGGCCGTCACGGTCTGTATGAATACGTGGTGGGCGCATGATTCACCGCCGTGTATTCACGGTAAAAAAAGAAGGCATCGGGTTTCCCCGATGCCTTTTTTCTTGAGTGCTTGGGAGGCGGCTTTCTGATCAGCCAACCTTGGTCCAGCTGGCGTTGGCCTTGCTGGAAGCCACGACGGCTTCGATGAAAGCCATGCCGCGGACACCGTCTTCGATCTTCGGATAGTCGTTTTCGATGGCGGTGGGCTCCCGGCCTGCCTGGCGGGCGCGGATGGCGTTGGCAAAGTTCTTGTAGATGTTCGCGAAACCTTCCAGGTAGCCTTCAGGGTGGGCTGGAGGCGTGCGGGTGCCAGCTGCGGCGACCGCGCCCAGGTAACCGTTGCCGGTGCGGAAGACCTGCATCGGCTGGTCCAGCCATTTGACGAGCATGGTGTTAGGCTCTTTCTGGTGCCATTCAAGGCTGCCCTTTTCACCGTATACCCGGATGTTCAGGTTATTCTCTTCACCGACGCTGATCTGGGAGCAGTGCAGCACGCCCTTGGCGCCGTTGTCGAAGCGAAGGAGGATGTTGGCATCGTCATCCAGCAGGCGGCCTTCGACGAAGGTGGAAAGGTCTGCAGCCAGCTCGGAGATTTTGAGGCCGGTGATGTACTCGGCCAGGTTTTCGGCGTGGGTGCCGATGTCGCCCACACAGCCGGCGGCGCCGGACTTGGTAGGGTCTGTGCGCCAGGAGGCCTGCTTCTGGCCGCTCTCTTCCACTTTGGTGGCCAGCCAGCCCTGTGGATACTCCACCACCACTTTACGGATCTTGCCCAGCGTGCCGTTAAGCACCATCTCGCGGGCCTGTTTCACCAGCGGGTAGCCGGTGTAGTTGTGGGTCAGGCCATAGAGGAGGCCGGTTTTTTCCACCAGCTTCGCCAGTTCTTTGGCTTCGTTGAGATCAAAGGTGGCGGGCTTGTCGCTCAGCACATGGAAGCCGTTTTCCAGGGCCATTTTGGCAGGCGGGAAATGCACGTGGTTGGGCGTGACAATGGCGATGAAATCCATGCGCTCGCCTTCGGGAAGCGCGGCTTCGGCCTTGATCATCTCTTCATAGCTGCCGTAGCAGCGGTTGGCAGGAAGGAACAGATCGGCCCCGCTGTCCTTGGACTTCTGCGGATCGGAAGAAAATGCGCCGCAGACCAGTTCGATCTGCTGGTCAATTGCCGCTGCGATGCGGTGGACAGCACCGATGAAAGCTCCGCGGCCGCCGCCGACCATGCCATATCGAATTTTCCGGCTCATATAAGGGAAGTTTGAGTGAATGTGGGTTGAGTGGGTGAGAAAAGAGGGCGGAGTGTGGCGCAGAGCCACCGGGTGGGTCAAGGGCGTACGCAGGGCAAACCGAGGCATTGCCTTGTCAAAACCGGCCAACTTTCGCCCTCGAACGGCCAGGGCTCACAGTCAAGTCTGCCAAATATTTCAAAAACTGGCATGGATGCCGTGAGGTCTGCTTTTACGCCGTGAATTTTACCCGTTTGCACTCAGCCCCCAGATGCCTCAAAAGGCTTCGGAGAGGCCGTTTTAAAAGGGCTGGAGTGTCAAAATGCAGGATGCCTGATGTCGGGAGATGTGCATGAAATGCAACGGTTTGTGAATAGGGGCCTGTGGGAGTGTGTCCAACGCACTGTTATGAAAACCTCATACTTTTCTTCCATGAGAGCCTG
>DASWXG010000058.1:0-3687 GCA_036405615.1 Prosthecobacter sp.
GCGCGTCAAGTTCCTGGCCATCACCGCCTCGAACCTCGACGAGTTTTTCATGGTCCGTGTGGGGGCCTTGCAGTTGTTGAGGGAACAGGGCCGTCGCGTGAAGGATCACGCCGGGCTTACCCCGACCCAGCAGTGGGAGCAGATCCAGCAGCGCGCCACTGCGTTTGTCGCCCGCCAGTATGAAATCCTGAACGGCAGCCTGCTGCCATTGCTGCGGGACAAAGGCATCCGTCGCCTGATGCCTGCCGACCTCTCGCTGGCGCAGCGCACCCATCTGGAGGCCTACTTTACCGAACATATCTTTCCGGTTCTCTCGCCCATTGCTCTGGATGAGACCACTCCCCGGATCTCCGTCCCTGCCCTGCAGATCGCCCTGCTTTGCTCGGTGCTTTCGGAGACGGACGAAGGACAGGCCAAGCGCCTGGTCCTTTTCACGCTTCCCTCGAATCTTCCGCGTCACGTTCTGGTGCCGGATGTGGAGAGCGGTGTCTATGCCTATGTGAATTTGGAGGATCTGCTGTGCCTGTTTCTGCCGCTCTATTTCCCTTCGGAAAAAGTCACCGCCAGCGCCCGGTTCCGCATCAGCCGGAACTCCGACATCGCGGTGGATGACGAAAGCGCGTTCGACCTCGCCAGCGAAATGGAAGACCTGCTGGAGGCACGTCTGCAAAGCCCGGCCATCCGTATTGAAATCGAAGACGGTGCGCCCAAAGACCTGGTCAAAGCCATCCGCGATCTGTGCGGTGCCAAGACCGCCCAGGTCTATACCATCCCGGGGGAACTGGACCTCCGCGCCTACTTTGTCATTGCAGGCCTTTCCGGTTTTGAAGAACTGAAAGTTGAACCCTGGGACAGCCAGCCCTCGTCCCAGATCGAGCCCGGGGAAAGCATCTTCGACGCCATCCGGCGCGGGGACATCCTGCTTCACCACCCGTATGAGAGTTTCGACCCCGTGCTGCAGCTCATTGAAGAAGCCGCGGCAGATCCGGATGTCATCGCCATCAAGCAGATCCTCTATCGTACGGCCAAAAACAGCCGCATCATCAGCGCCCTCATCCGTGCCGCTGAAGCAGGCAAGCATGTCACCGTGCTGGTGGAACTGAAAGCCCGTTTCGATGAAGCCCGAAACCTCGAGCGCGCTGAAGAACTGCTGAACGCCGGAGCCCAGATCATTTACGGTGTGCGGGGCCTTAAAACTCACGCCAAGATCTGTCTCGTCATGCGCCGGGAGTCCGGGCACCTCGTGCGCTACATGCATTTTGGCACGGGCAACTACAATGAAGCCACCTCCCGGCTATACACGGACATCAGCTACCTGACCTGCCGCCAGACCTACGGCAGCGATGCCAGCGCCTTTTTCAACACCGTCACCGGACGCTCCCGCTTCGTTCACTTCGAGCGCATCTCCATGGCCCCATTTGGTCTGCGTGAGCGGCTGGTCAGCATGATCCACAGCGAGACCGAGCGCGCCCGCCAGGGTGAAGAGGCGGAGATCATGCTCAAGATGAACGCCCTGGAGGACCGGAAGATGATCGAGGCTCTCTACGAAGCCTCCCAGGCCGGTGTCAAAATCCGTCTGAACGTCCGGGGCATCTGCTGCCTGCGCCCCGGTGTGAAAGGGCTGAGTGAAAACATCAGCGTCACCAGCATCATCGACCGTTACCTGGAGCACGCCCGCATCTACCACTTCCGCCAGGGTGGCAGGCCGGTCATTTTCATCTCAAGCGCGGACTTCATGAACCGCAACCTCTCCAAGCGTGTGGAACTGCTGGTACCGGTGGAAGACAAGGACGCCAAAAAGCGGCTGACTTACATCCTGGAAACCCACTTTGCCGACACCTCACGAGGCCGGGCGCTCAAGTCTGACGGCACCTGGGCTCCCCCCGCCGGTACAGGGCCGAAAGTCCTGCGCTCCCAGGAAGTTTTCGCCAAGGATGCCGCCAAACGCCTCCGCCAGCGCAACCAGGCACCGGATGTGCTGATTCCCCACGTCCCCAAACAATAGCCGTGCCGTCCAAAGTTCCTGAAAAGCGGTTAACCTACCGTTTTTATATGAATTTTGAAGCATTTTGCCGGTTGCTGCGCAACCATGCCCGGAGACGGGGGTTACTGTTGCAACTTCCGAACGTATCGTTCGCGAGTTGCGCACCCTCCTTTCCGATGAAAAACTGCCCGATGACACGATTCCTGGCGCTCCCCGGCCTGATTTTCGCGACCCTGGCTTTGACCGTTCATGCCGAGCCGCCTCCTCCTCCCCAGGGAGAACCGGGAGACAAGCCTCCGCATTTTGGCCCGCCCAGAGGAGATCGTGATCGCGGCGACAGAGGTGATCGTGATCGGGACCGGGATAGAGATCGCGACCGTGACCGGGATCGCGGCGGTGACTGGCGCGGCGGAGGCGGAATGCCCGGTTTTGGCGGCAGGCCGCCCATGCGTCACGATGCCTTTGACAAACTTCCCGAGGCCGACAAAAAACGGGTGCGTGAGGCCCTCGACAAAGTGTGGAGCCGGCCCGAGGTAATCGAGGCCAAGGACAAGGCCATGCGCGCAAATGAGGAAATGCGCGACACCATCCGTGCCGCCCTGGCCAAGATTGACCCGGAGGCTGCCGCCATCCTGGCCAAGACCGAGCCCAAAGACCAATTTGACCCGCGCAGTCTGCCCCGCCTGCCTGCTACGGATTCGCCAGAGTTTCCCAGGATCATGGTGCAGCGGATGGGCATGGAACTGCTCACCTTTGCCCGGCCCGAACGGCGGGAGGGAACCCGGCAGCTCCACGAACGCGTCATTTCTCTTCCTGCGGTGCAAGAGGCCCTGAATAAAGTCGAAGGCTCCCAAGGCGAGGAACGCATCCTTGCCGTGCAGAAGTTGCGTGACGTCTATCGCGCAGCCGTCATGAAGGAGTTCCAAGCTGCCCGGGAACGTGCCAAGGAAGGCGGCCCTCCCGGCCCTCCCCCCTCACCGACACCTCCCCCACAGCCGCCTTCAGGGTCCTAAACCTGCATAAAGGAGTGTCGCTGCCCAGACCTTGGAGTCCTGGCAGCAACGTCATTGGGAGACAGAGGCTCAACTTTCGTCACCCAGGCGCTTGTCGCCTACGAGGTAGCCCTGGACATAGTCGCGCACGGCATCGTTCAGCGTAAACAGCTCTTTGTCGTAGCCGGACTCCCGCAGCTTGGCGATGTCCGCACAGGTGTAGTACTGGTATTTGGGCTGGAGATGTTCCGGCATGTCCACAAACTCAATGTTAGGCTGTTTGCCAAGCGCGGCAAAGATGGCCTGCGCCAGCTGCACCCAGGTATGGGCCTGGCCCGAGCCAAGGTTGAAGAGGCCGTTGGCTCGCGTCTCCTCCGCCAGATGCAGAGTCATCTGGATGGCATCTTTGACATAAAGAAAGTCGCGCATCTGCTCGCCATCCTTGTAGTCAGGCCGGTGTGACTTGAACAGCTGCACCTTGCCCGTGTTCAAGATCTGGCCGTAAGCCTTGTGCACCACGCTGCGCATGTCGGCCTTGTGGTCCTCATTCGGCCCGTAGACGTTGAAGTACTTCATGCCCACGATGTTCCGCAGCATGCCTGTGCGCTTGGCGTGGATGTCGAAAAGGTGCTTGGAGTAACCGTACATGTTCAGCGGGCGCAGCTGATGCAGGTTTTCCAGACGGTCGTCCATGCCATGGGCACCGTCTCC
>DASWXG010000059.1:0-4899 GCA_036405615.1 Prosthecobacter sp.
GCTGGTATTCCAACTATCCCCCGCTGCTTCCTGCGGCAGGTAACCCTGATCCAACGCCGCCGCTGCTGTATGGCACGACTGATACCCCAGGTGCCAGCCATCCGGCCTTTCATCCCGGCTATGATCCGAACAACTGGAACATGACCCTGGCAAACCGGACCCCTCTGGCGGAAAATGAGAAGCGGGTCCAGGGCATGTTCCTCATGGAAACCTTCTGCCCCATGCTCGGCTGGACGAAGATGTACCCGGAATATGCGATCGTTCTGGATGGCAACTTTATTGCCGGCATTGAACTCAACGGCCAGAAGTTGTTCGACACCACCCAGGATTTCGTGGTGAAGTCCAACAACAATCTCTATGAGTCCACTGATGTGTATTCTCTGGGCGGCCACGCCGGACCCACCGCGATGGCTGGCAACCGGGCCGCCCGGCCTGTCAGCGGCACCGGCAATGTTCTCATGGCCAGCGACCCCGCCTACATCACCGGCAACACCAGCGGCCACAACGGCTTGAGCAACTACGGCCTGCAGAGCAACTTCATCACCGTGCCACGTGACCAGCCCATGCGGCTGACCTTTAGCAACCGCAACTTGGTCATCAAGATCTACGACAAGCATCGGTACCAGGAAGAAGGGCTGCAGCCGATCCAGATCATCCGCATTGCCTTTGACTCTTCCGAGCTGCCCGTGCCGGCCCTGGTGTACTCCCAGCAGCGCCAGCTCAACGGCAGGGCCGTCAACGCCTTGCGCCGCAGTGGTGGCGGCGCTTCCGAGCTCAATTATTATGTGGAGGAGGACTCCTTTGGCCGCCTGGTCTACTGGCGCTCCCTCCAGGGGCCGCATTGGTGGTGCTTCAACAACGAGGGCTGCCTTGGCCGCCTGGACGGTGCTGCCAATCCCCAGTGGACTCAGAGCAACGGCCAGCCCTTCTGGCTGGCCCAGCCGGCCCCGTACCCGGTGGGAGCCGACATCAGTCCGAAGCGACAGATGCTGATGGGGCGTTTGAACACAACCGCCGCCCGCGTGGACGGCCCGCCTGGGTCTGCGCAAGGATTCAGCATCCTTCCCCCCGAAAGACTTGCCGACCCGACCACGGGCGAACTGGTGACGGACGCGGACACCGGGCTGCCATGGACGGGCAGTGATGTGATCCGCACCATGGTTCCGGCCGTGGGCGACTACCGCCTCATTGCCGCCCGCTATGATGTTCCCGAAAACATGTGGATGCGCCATCCGGTCTGGACCAAGACCCAGAGCCAGGGACTTAGGGCCCCGCGCAGCATTCACAGTTTCACCACCCACTGGGCCACTACGGAAAGCGGCTCGGTGCTGCCAACCACGACGGTGGTCCGCAACACACAGTTCAAAGACCATGTGCTGCCCTCCCAGGAGCAGACTCTGGTCTCAGGCGCGCCGTATGACGATGCTCGCTTCCCCGACCTCCCTCCGGACAGCGGCTGGACCATCGCGGCCAACAGCTACGGCGACTTTGACAACGGCATTGGCAACTCGCGTGACGGCCCGTGGGTCAACAAGCCGGATGAAGGCAACTTTTATGCCGGAAATTACACCCGCAACAACGTCACCAAATATTACCGCTCTGGCTACTTTTACGAGCCCTGGCGCAACAGTGATGACTGGCGCACCGGCGTGTACATGACGCCGAACCGCATGGTGACCTCTCCGGTCATGTTCGGCTCCCTTTCCACCGGGGTGTGGCCCGGCGGTGCCGTCAGCACCGGCGCGCTCACGGGCAGCGGTGTCAGCTTCTCCGCCGGCAAGCCCTGGCAGACGCTGCTGTTCCGTCCCTACGCGCGCTCCCACGCCTCCATGGGCAAGCCCATCAGCCCCGGACATCCTGGAGACAACAATCCGCGTGACCACTACTTGCTCGACCTCTTCCAGATGCCTGTGGTGGAGCCGTATGCCATCAGCGAGCCGCTTTCCACCGCTGGCAAGATCAACATCAACTACCAGATCATGCCCTTCACCAACATCCGCCGCGCCACGGCCATGCATGCGCTGATGAAAGGGGAGTTTATGACCACCATCCCCACCAACGGGGATGTCAACTTCGCCAAAAAATACAAGCAGGCGGACAACACCACCTGGGGCAACACCGGTGACGTTTTCTACGACGAGGCCACCTGGGGCAAATACTGGCACCGGCCCATCGATGTCACACGGACCTTGTACCAGTTTGACGCGAAGTTCAACCATGGCTCCACCGGCACCAACCAGGCCGCCACGCGTTACCGCGGTTTGTTCCGCACGGCCAGCCAGATCTGCGAGATGCACCTGGTCCCGGATGTTTCCAACGGGGCTTCCCAGGGCGGCGAGTTGATCTCCAGCCTCAGCAACATCACGAAGAGCGTCTCCGGCACGCAGATGCAGAGCGCGATGGACGGATTCTGGCAGGCGCACTCCGCCACCGGGGACAACACTCGTGAGCGTCCTTATGCCAACATCTACGCCCGCATCACCACCCGGAGCAACACCTTCCGGGTGCACGTGCGGTCTCAGCTTGTGCGCAAGGCGCGCTCAGTGGACCCCACCCGGTTTGATCCGACCAGGGACGCGGTGCTGGCCGAGTACCGGGGCTCCACCCTGATCGAGCGCTACATCGACCCCACCGACACCGCGAACCCGATCCCCGATTATGCGACCTCAAACAATCCATTGAATGAGGAACCCCTCGAAACGTTCTACAAGTTCCGCACCCTGGAGAGCAAGCGGTTCAGCCCGTGACCGGATCTGGCCCTGTTCGCGCACTGCCGACAAGCCCCAAGAATTGAAGATATGAAAATGACTCCAACCAACCGTCGGCAGGGCGGCTTCTCCCTGGTGGAAGTGACCCTGGCCGTGTCCATCGCCGCGCTGGGCCTCATCACCTTGCTTGGCCTGATGCCCCAGGGCCTCGCAATGTCCCAAAAAACCTCCCTGATGGTGACCAACAGCAACATTCTGGAGCAGGTCATCCGGGACTTGGAGAACGCCCAGTTCACCAACCTCCCCACTGCGCTCGCGAAAAGGTATTACAACAATGAGGGATACGAGGTCAAGCAAGACGCCACGGACATCGCCTTTGTCGTTGAGATCGACCCCACCCGGGCCGCATCACTGCCGAGGACCGAGACCGTGCAGCCATACCTGCGGCGGGTGATCGTCAAGGTCGCCACAACCTCCAATCCCGACTTCACCTTTGGTCCTGAAACCAGCCTTTCCTATGTCACTTTCAACCATATCATCGCCAAAACCCGCTGACCAAAGCGCCATGATCGCCGCGGGAGTCATGCGCCGGCGGATGGGGTTCACCTTGGTGGAGCTCCTGGTCTCCATGACATTCCTGGTGATCCTCATGTTGGTGGTGACCCAGGTGGTCAGCCTTGTGCAACGCAGCTGGGTTCGGGCCAATTCCCGGGTGTCCCAGTTCCGCGAGGCACGCATTGCGTTTGACACCTTGTCACGAAACCTGTCCCAGGCGACGCTGAACACCTACTGGGAAAATGAGTTTGACGCCCTCGGCAACGACTCGGCGGGCCAGGCCCGCAGAAAGGCCAAGAATTATGTGCGGCAGTCTGAGCTGCAGTTCGTCTGCGGTCCCACAGCCACGCTGATCACTGGTGCCGGGGCCAATGCCACCAACTATCCAGGGCATGCTGTTTTCTTCCAGGCACCCCTTGGAGTCACCCGTCTGGTGGCGGCGGCAGGGGCGCAGGCAAACACCGAAAACATGGTGAACTTGATGTGCGGCCGCGGGTACTTCGTCGAGTGGGGCAGTGACGAGCCCTTCCGCCCGCCTTTTCTTGAGACGCTGAACTCCGTCCCCACGCGCTCAAGGCTGCGCCTCATGGAATACAGCCCCACGGCCGAGATGAACCGCATCTACGACTCAACTCTGCGTCCGCTTGTGAACAACGCCACCGGGGTGAACAATGGCGGCCTCTGGTTCAACACCGGGCCGACCGCTGTGATGGCCAGCACCGTGCAGGAGGATGAGACCGCGGCCACGCGTGCGTTTACCCGCCCGATTGCGGAGAACATCCTGGCTCTCGTCATCTCGCCACAGCTGGAAAAAACCATCGCTGGTGGCGCGGTCAATCCCAATCCCTACAGCATTGCGCCGCAGTGCGCTTATGACTCCACCCTGACGGTCAACCCTGGTGCGGCCGCCGCAGGCGGCCCGCAGGGAACGCAGCATCTTCTCCCGCCCCTGCTAGCGGTCACCATGGTGGCCTTGGACGAGCGCTCGGGCGAGTTTCTGGCACGGGAGGAGAACACGTCTCTCAGAGATCAGGTTTTGGAAACCATTTCCGGACTGTTTACAAACGCCGCCAACCTTGATGAAGACCTGGAGGGCGTGGACGGAGGCCAGGGGACTCTGGAGAAGCTTCTGCTGGACAACAAACTCTCCTACCGGGTTTTCAGCACGACCATCGCATTGAAACAAGCCCGCTGGAGCTTCTGATTTCCCCAGGTCCACCCCTTCACTTTTCTTCTGTCATGAAACAAGGTTTTTCATTGCGCGCACGGCCTGTGGCGGCCGCTTTCACGTTGATTGAGATGCTGGTGGTCGTCACCATCATCGTTCTTCTCATGGCCTTTGCCACCCCGGCATTGATGCGTACCCTCCAGTCAGCACGGCTTTCGTCGGTGGGGGACTCCCTGGTGGGGGCCATTTCTGAGGCACAGCAGGTGGCCTACGCCCAGAATGTGCCGGTGGAGCTAAGGTTCTTCATGCACCCCAGCGCTGACTTCACGGACTCGCCAGCCCTGGTCCGCTCCTATCAGCTGTTTAAAATCGTGCTGGTCACAGAAGGGCAGGGCGCGGCTGTGAACGTCACGGAGTCTCTTGAGCCTGTGGGGAATCTCGTCAAACTGCCGGACGGCATCGTGATCG
>DASWXG010000060.1:0-3513 GCA_036405615.1 Prosthecobacter sp.
CCATCCAGCTTCACAGGGGCAATGCCAACACGGTTCAGATCAAAGACCTGCGTCTCAAGGTGCTGGCGGCGGCACCCGTTTTGCCTTTTGATGCTGCCAAGCTGCCAGCCGCGGCGTCAAAGATCCCGCGTCCGGGGACCAAGAATCCTCAGGGAACAGGGCCTGCGGCACCCGGCAAGAAGTAAAACAGTCACTCCCCATTCATCGGTTCATGAAACATCTTCCGCTGCTCCTCACGCTGGCTTTTTCCCCGGTCACTCTCTTGCCTGCGGTGGATACGCCCGCAGCGGAGGGCTCCCGGGCCGGGGCCGGGAAAGCCAGGGCTGCGGCCACGCCTGGGAAACCGTATGTTTACAAGACGTCCGCAGGTGAACCCCGCCATATGGAGATCTACTTTCCGCCCGGCCATAACGCGGCCACGGCGAAAGTGCCGGGGCTGATCCTGTTTCACGGCGGGGGTTGGACCGGAGGTTCTCTGTCCCAGTTTCGCACGGCCTGTGCTTATTTTGCCAGCCGGGGGCTTGTGTGCGCGACCGTGGATTACCAGATGCTGAGCAAGGCGGATGTCAAGAAGCGGCCCGCCGGAGAAAGTCACAAACGTGTGTGCATCACGGACGCCAAAAGTGCCATCCGCTGGTTCAAGCAAAAGGCTCCGGAACTCGGCCTGGATCCGCAGCGCATCATCACCGGCGGGGGCTCGGCAGGGGGGCATATTTCGGCCTTGGCCACCTTGAACCCGGGCCTCAACGACCCCGCAGATGCGGCCGATATGGACACCCGTGTGGTGGCCTACCTCTGGTTCAATCCCGCGTTTACCGCCGATGACCAGGCCGACCCGGAGGTGAATGTGCTGCCGTTTTTGAAAGCAGATCTGGCCCCGGCCATCGCTTTCTTTGGTACAAAGGATCCTTGGAAAAAAGGGTGGGATACGGTGCAGCAAAGGGTGAAATCCCTGGGCAGCAGCAGCACCGAACTCTGGCTGGCGGAGGGGCAAAGCCACAGCTTTTTTAACAAAGGCCCCTGGCAGAGGGCGACGCTCATTGCCGCCGACCGCTTCCTGGTCAAGCACGGCCTTCTGTCCGGAGAGCCTGCCCTTTTGGCACCGGAGAGCGGAGAAAAGCTGGTGCCGGGGAACCCGTAACAGGCGGCTTTTTTCGGGTATGAAACGGCGGGCAGGAGGCTATTTTGGCCTGTGGGCGTGAAGTCGGCCCTCGCTGGCTCCCCAGGCGTATCCTCCGGAGTGTGATTGATCGGCCTGCCAATCTACGTTTCTTCATTCCCCCCAAACTCTGGCCTTGCCCATGCTTCACCGGATGCCCCCTTCCGTTCGCCTTTTCATCTTCACATCTCTCACCGTTTCACTCCAGGCTGCGCCTGAATGGAAATCTGTGCAGCCGGTGCTGGCAGAGCTTTGTTACGACTGTCACAACGGCAAGAAAACCAAGGGCGGGGTGGATCTGGCACGTTTGGAGAGCGACCCGTCAGTGGAGAAGGAGTATGCACTCTGGGAAAAAGTGAAGGATGTGGTCGCCAAAGGGGAGATGCCTCCGGAAGATGACACACAGCTCTCGGCTGAGGAAAAGAAGAACCTTCTCTCCTGGGCCACCGCTTCCATGGACCATGTGGCGACGGCCAATGCCGGCGACCCAGGGCCTGTCACCCTGCGCCGTCTGACCAATGCGGAGTATGACTACACCATCCGGGACCTGACCGGGGTGGACTACGGGCTGGGCAAGGAGTTCCAGCCGGATGGCGGCGGGGGCGAGGGTTTTGCCAATACGGGGGACACGCTTTTTGTTAACCCTGCCCAGCTGGACAAGTATCTGGCTGCCGCGCGCAAGCTGGCGGACCACACCACCATCCTGCCGGGCAGCGGCGTGGTGTTTCATCCGCAGCGGGTGGGCATGCGCGGCGGGGAGCAGGTGAAGGCCCAGGCCCAGCAGGCGCTCTACGTTTGGTACCAGAAGATGTCCGGCCCGCACCTGCCTTCCTATGACCGGGAGCTGCGGGAGGATGAGTACATGCTGGCCTGCTGGAAATGGAAGCACAAGGATCTCACCGGGGCGGCCTCTCTGGAGGCTCTGGCGAAGGAAGCAAAGCTCTCTGTACCGTTCCTGGCGAACTGGTGGACGATGCTGAATGACACCAAGATGCAGTCCCGCTTTCTTGACCTGACGAAGCTGCCCTGGCGCAACCTGCCGGGGCCGGATGCGGCCAAACCCAAGGAGGTGCCTGCGGCGGTGCTCAGCGCCATCAAGGACATCCAGGTGCAGCGGCATTCCTGGAACCATCCTGACAAACCGGGCAGCGGTGTACAGCGCCGCCAGCAGGATGCGGACGGCCTGCGCACCTACGGCGGCTCCCGCGTGGACACCACCGGGCAAAAGGAGTTTCACGTTGTGATCGGTGACGTGGGAGACGGCAACGGCGGTGACTATGTCACCTTCACCGGGCTGGCCCTCCGGATGAAGGGTGGTAAAACAGTTGGTTACGCTGCGTTCATGCGCCAGCGTCGCGACGCAGACAGAAAACTGCTGAAGGACATCGAGGGCGGCAAGCCCGCGCCCAAAGATGTGACGGCGGACCTTCTCAAACAGCGCATCGCAGAGTCAGACAAAGCCCTTTCCTACTTTGGCAAGGACCCGCTGGGACAGAACCGCATTGCCGAAAACGACCTGGCGGCCAAGGCCCCTGTGGTCATCACCCTGCCGCTGCCTGCGGATGCCAGGGAGGTGTTTGGCCCGGGCCGGCTGGACATGAAGACCCCGGAGGTGGACCTTGCCACCGTCCAGTGGACCCTGGTGGTAGGCACACCACCCAACCCCAAAGAGATCATTCCTGGCGTGCTGACCGTGTGGAAACGCAACACGGACGCCCACCGCAAGACCATGGCGGATTTTGGCCGTATGAAGTCCGTGTTCCCGGACATGTTCGAGCGCCGGCTGGAGGAAGTGGCGCGCAACTTCTACAGCAACCGCCCCGGCCCGGGCGTCTATTACTTCAGCGACGAACAGCTCCTTTCCATTGTGTCGGAGCAGGAGAAAAAACGCTTCCAGCAGATGCGTCAGGACTGGAGTTTTGTCTCGGTGGCCAACCTCAAGAAGGACCAGCAGGCGCAGTATGATGACCTCATGCGCCAGAACCTGCACCGCTTTGCCAGCCAGGCCTGGAGACGGCCGACCACGCACGCCGAGCGGACCCAGCTTTCCAAGCTGTACCAGGATGGCCTCGCCAAAGGACTGGACCGTGAATCTGCCGCCCGTGAGGTGGTGACCCTGGTGCTGGTTTCGCCTAACTTCCTTTACAAATCTGAGTTCGGCCCTCTGGCATCCACGGCTGTTTCGCCGTCTCCCTCTGCTCCGCAAGCTCCAGGAAAAACGGCGGTGCCTGCGGTTGCTCCCACACCCACAGCCTCTGTGACATCCGTCGAGGGCAAGGCGGATGAGGTGCGGCTGAATGCATGGGAACTGGCCTCCCGTCTGAGCTATTTCCTCTGGTCTTCGCAGCCGGACT
>DASWXG010000061.1:0-5233 GCA_036405615.1 Prosthecobacter sp.
GTCCACAGCGCCAGTGTGGCCTCCTTCACGGGCTCGGCCAAGCGGGCGTTGTAGTCATGCACAAAACCGCAGGTGCCGAAATACTGGGCGGCCACAGTGCCGGGGTCTGGCTTGCTCACATCCACATCGTTGAAAAAGGAGATCATGCATTTGCCGGAGGCAAGCGCGCGGGTGAGCAGTTCCGGCTTCAGCTGCGCCGGTGTGGTGCGGTGTCTAACAGACAATGCAGCGGCAAAGCCCGCCGCTTCGCCTGTCTGCATCCAGACCGGCTCCAGGCGGATGGAACCCCAGCCGACGTGAGAGGCGGAGAGGGCCACGGGCACGATGAGATTGTCCACCTCGCGAGGCAGCAGGCAGCGCCAGGGCACCTGGGCCGGGCGGGACTCTTCGCCCAGAAACAGGATGCCGTCGTCATGGCCGCCAGGCACCTTCCGGTCCAGGCAGGCCACGGAATCCACCGGCCAGTCGGTGATGGCGACACTGTCTGCATGCACCACCGTGCGACCGGTGCCTGGCACCACCTTGTTGTCATGCTCAGTGAAGACGGCACGGCCTACCAGGCGGCGCGCTTCGCGCACATAGATCTCATACGGTAGGTGCCCGTTGTCCGGAAACTCATCCGCTGGCAGGCCATAGCCTTCAAATTTCTTGCGCTCGGATTCCGGTGCGGAGGGATCATTCTGCACATACCAGAGGCGCATGAGCATGGCGTCCAGATACCGGCGGCTGATGGCCTCACGTTCCTCCCAGGTGCCTTCGGGGTAGCCGTTTTGCGGGCCGATGAGGCGCCCGCCGTTCCACGCCACCTTTTGGTTAGGCAAGTTGGGGACGAAACCGCTGCCCCCCGCCGCCTTGGCCAGGGCGAGGTCAAAATGCGCGGGTTTCGCCACGGGAATGCGGTTGGCCGGGTCGCGTGTCAGGACCAGGCGGTAGTTATAAGCCATGACAGAGCCGTCCCCTTCACCGCTGTGCGGCCCTTCCAGAATCTCCGCTGTCGCATGGCTGTTGTAGCGGATGTTCAGACGGCCTTCATCGGCATCCTTGGGAAAGCCGCGCTGCCCCGGTTCCTTGTGGCGTTCTTGTGTGTAGATGACACCGGCATGCGGTTCCTTGTAAACGTTGCGGGCCTCGCGCCCTGTCTGCGTGCGGACACCTGCGGCGGCCATGAGATCGCCCTCATACATGGCATCGGCAAAAACGGTGGCGGAGACAGAGATCTCTGCCCCGCCCTCCAGCGGCTTCAGCCGGAGACTCTGCAGCACTTTTCCTTCACGTCCGGCCGAGCTGACGATGTGCCCCAGCAAAACCGTCAGAGTCTTCTCCCGGGCGACCATCTCGTTGAACAGCTTTTCAGCGATGCGCGGCTCCACCTTGGGCCGGTCAATGTGAGCGCGGCTGGTGGCGTGCGGCATGGAGACGCGATGCTGCGGCGAACCCTCGCCATAAGTGCTGCGATAGTAGCTGGCAGTGCCCTGCAAAATCTCGGCATACAGCGGAGAGCGCAGGCCATCGTAAGGGGCCTCCCAGCCACCGGCACCACTGGTGATGAAGCCTCCCAGATGCCGGGTGTGATTGACCAGCAGCACCGAGAGCCCCTCCCTCGCGGCACGCACCGCAGTGGCGATGCCGCCCGGGGTTCCGCCCACGACGGCCAGATCATAATGTTTTCCATCCACCGCCGCAGGGCTGGCGGCAGACTTTAGAAGCATCGGCGGCGGTATTTTGACCGGCTTCGCCTCTGCGGGCTGGGCAGGCACCGGGGCAGCCGAAGGAAAGCGCACCGAAAAACCGGCATCTGCGCGTGTATTTCTCTCCACTTTAGCCTCCGCCTCCGGCACGATTTGCAAGGCATCCACCACCACATACCCGGCCTTGGCGCGGCTGATGACTTTCACGGAAGTGTTGGTTCCGGCAGCGAGATCAAACATACCGAGAGCCTTCGGAATCCCCTCTTCCAGACAGGGCTCGCGCTGGTTCAGACGGACGCTGTGGGTGCCTTTGGCATCTTGGATTTCGATGGCGACATCGGCACTGCGATTGGCCGCAGGCATGTAGAGCAGGCGCAGTTCATAACGGCCCGCTTTGGGAATCTGCGGAGCAAAGGTGGCGGTGCCGTCGCCATTGCTGGTGTGGTATCCACTGCCGGTCAGAAAACCGAGCTTGTCCCCGCCTCCACGCCAACTGCCCGTGAACTGGGCCTGCGCATCATCCAGGAGAAGACCGGCGGTCTTCGGTTCCGTGGCTGTGGCCACCGGTGCCGCTTTCTTTTCCATGGTATCCGTCTCCGCCAACTTGAAGCGGGTGCTGACCACCGAGTTCTTTTCCGCCCCTTGACGATATTTGACATAGGTGGTGGCGACCAGCGTGTCATCTGGCAGGAGCTCCAGGCCGGGATAACCGCAGTCGCTGCGCGAATGGCTGTGCAGCAGCTTGACCTTGTACTGGCCGTCCTGGCCAGACTGGATGTCCTCATACCGCCCGACCCAGGCGACGAAGTGATTTCGCGTGGGGCTGTCCGCGCCCATGTCGCGAAACACCACCACCAGGCGGCCGTCCTGGGTGTAGCGGGCCTTGTGCCGGTCGCCATGCAGGCCGGGAGGCAGGGTTTTCACCGCCGACCATGTACGGCCTTCATCCTCGCTGGTGATGTAGTGGCTGCCATGGCTGCGGATGTTTTCGCGGATCAGGCACAGGAGCTGTTTGCCGTCTGGCGAGCGGACCACCTCCGGCTCGCAGGGTTTCAGATCGCCCAGGTCCACCAGGACTTTCCAGGGGCTCCAGGTCAGCCCTCCATCTGTGGATTCGCTTTGTGTGACGATGTTTGACCTGGGATCCTTGGTTTCTCCCGGCCGCCGGATATTGGAAAGGCCGATCAACCTTTGGCCGCCATCCACAGGCATGATGGTGCAAAAGGGCATGACACAGTCCAGGCCATTGGGGCTCATGGGCGTCCAGGTTTTGCCGTCATCCAGGGAGTGCGCCTGGTGCATGCCGCCATTGTCCGGGTGGCGGGTTCCTCCAGGCCCCTGGCCGGCAAAGACGAAGAGGCGTGAGACGCCCTGCGGATCTGTGAGGCGGTAGAGAGCCGGGCAGTTGCGTGTGGTGCCCCAGTTTTCCGGCACCGGCAGGAGGTCGCTCCAGGTCCTGCCGCCATCATCACTGCGTTTCATGGGGCCGCAGCCGCCGCCATGGCCATAGGTCCACACGCAATATAGGGTTTTGCCATCCGGCAGCAGGACCGTGGTGGGGTGCCCCTGGTAAACCTCTGCGGTGCCCTGGGCGATGACCACCTGGCGCCCCCCATCTGCGGATAGATCCACCACGGGCGGATGAGCTTTGGCCTCAGGCAAAACAAACCCGTACAACCCCAGAGCAGCGAAGGCAACAAGACACAAAAAACGGCGCATGCCCTAAACACGAAGCCTGGGCATGGCCGCTATCTGGTAAAAAGAACAGACCAATGATCAGGCGGCCGCGTCTGCACGAGAAAGCTGCCTGACCGGCGGAATCAAAGGGTGCGCAGGAAGGCCGTGAGGTCCGCCTTTTCTTCCGTGCTCAAGCCGGTGCCCAGCACGAGGTTGAAGAATTCCACCGTGTCATCCAGCGTCATCAGGCGGTCATCATGAAGATAGGGAGGCGAGTCCTTGATGCCACGCAGCGGGAAGGTTTTGATGGGACCGTCTGCGCTGGCTTTGCGACCGTTGATCATCTTCTCCTTGAAGAAGCGTTCCACCTTCAGGTCATGCATCAGGCCGTCTGAAAAGTAGGGGCCGGTGTGGCAGATGTAGCACTGGCCTTTGCCGTTGAAGAGCGCTTCTCCACGAAGTTCAGCTTCAGTCGCCTTGGATCTGTCGAGCTTGCCGGTAGGGGTCAGCTTGGGGGCAGGCGGGAAGCCGAGGATGTTTTCAAATTCGGCCATGAAATGTACCTGGCTGCCACGCTCCAGAATGTTCACACCTTTGCGGGTGGCCTGGTCCGGCTCGCCATCAAAATACGCGGCACGCTGTTCAAACTCCGTAAAGTCCTCCAGGGTCTTCATGGCACGCTGGGAACCGAAGGTGTTGGTGATGTTCATGCCCCGGAGCGTGGGGGTGCCGATGCGGTGACGGTGTTCGTTAGGCCGGATGTCGCCTACCGTGTGGGTGGCGGCATTGGTGTGGCCGTTGGAATGGCAGTCGAAACAGGCAACACCCTGGCTGGCCTTCAAAGAACGGCGGTCATGAGTGGCATTGAACTGAGCCTGGGGAAACGGCGTCACCAGAAGGCGCAGCCCCTCCAGTTGCTTGGGGTTAACGATGTCTTTGAAGAGATCGTAAAAGTTGTCCAGCGTCACCAGCTTGCCTTGGGATACATCTCCCAGATCCGGCCGGGTGTTCAGATAGATGGGAGAAGGAAACTCCGGCAGCATGTGATCTGGCAGGTCAAAGTCCAGATCAAAGCGGGTGAGGTCGCGCAGGGTCTGCGCCTTGACTTCATCAATTTGCTTCTGCGGGAAGATCATGCCGCCAGCCTCATGGTGTGGATGAGGCAGCGCGTAGAAGCCTGCGGGCCAGAGGTTTTTATCCTTGATCTCGTCCGGGGTCATGGCAGCGAGCTTGTCCCAGGTGGTGCCTTCCGGCAGCTTCACACGCACACCGCCCTGCACGGGCTTGCCTCGCGGCATGGTCAGTCCTTCCACGGGTTTGTCTGACAGGTCGTAACGTTCCTTCAGCAGATCTTGCTGACGCTTGGCGAACTTGGGTTTGTCCGCCTGCAATCGTTTCACCAGGCCGGGAAAATCTTCCTGGGCCTGGACCGGGAATGCGGAGAGTGCCCCGGCACAGGCGGCCAGCAGCATAGTCCGCACATGACAGGGCACGTGCGTCGTTTTCATAAGGGTGGTAGTTGGATGACGTGAGAAGCGAAGGGTTGCTCCTTTTCTCTCAATCGTTGCAGAGCTAGCCACCAGGCTTGTGATAGATAAAATACATCCTTCCTATCTTCAAAATAGGTTATGCCTATGCGTGACCGCCCACTCAGGCACGGGCCTGGGCAAGGCGGGCTGAAGGCAGCATTATTTGCCCAGGGAAGGAGGCTGCGGCGCTCGCAAGCGCAGCCTGGCCCGGCGCACGGAGAAGGCATCGTCGCCCGAAAATACCAAATGCAGCGTCAGCCCGTCGGCACTCATCCACTTGCCGGGGAAATCACCATGTTCGCCCGGCCCGACATCCCATTTCGGAGTGTGAAAAGCCAC
>DASWXG010000062.1:0-4932 GCA_036405615.1 Prosthecobacter sp.
CCACGAGAAGTGATGCAAGGCACCCACGTCTGCGCTGGTGAACGTCCAGACCGGCCCTTCCCGGGTGGCATTTTCTTTCCGGGACACAACACGCCAGCGGTAGACGGTATTGGCCGGCAGGCCGGGGGGCGGCAGCGTCCAGACAGCGGAAGCCGTGTTACCCAGAAAAGTTTCAAGCTCATTGCCTGCCCGGAAGTACACGTCGTAGCTTTCAGGAGGAGCCCCGCTCTGCGGCAGATACTGCCAGGAAAGTGCTGTCTTCGGCGAGGTTGGATTCTGGCCGTCCTGAGGCGTTGGCAAGGCTGGCAGGGCTGGCATTTCATCGTCCGCTACGAGCATGCTGGCATCACCGGAGATGAAACCCTCAGAGTGTGCAGAGACCGTGACCGTCTTGTCGCCAGTCGTGTCAGAGTTGTCGTGAAATTGCAGGTCAAAACGGGCTGTGGAAGCTCCTGTGGGGACGACCACAAAGACGGGCACCGTGAGGGCGGTGATGTTGCTGCTGCTCAGATAAAGAGTGATGGGGCGTGCCGCAACTCCGCCCAGTTCCAGACTGCCTTCGTCTGGCATCAGGCCGGAGTTCTCCAACCGCATGCTGGGCAGGTGGACCGAGATGTTGCGCGGTTCGTTGTCCGTAATCACCATGGCGCGACTAATGGCCGGCCAGTTGAAGACGGACGCGGTGATCGCGGCCTGCTGGTCTCCGTCGAGGATGGAATCCTCGGGCACATTGAGGATGAAAGAGACGGTGGTGCTGCCTTGGGGAATGGTCACCCGGGAAGGAACCGTTACTTCACTGACATCGCTGGACTCCAGGCCAATGGAAATGTCCACAGGTGCCGGAGTGCTGATGCTCACGCTTGCCTGTCCCACGACATCGCCGCTTCCTTCGGCAAGACTGGCCGGGAGAACCAGCGTCAGCTCGCCCGGGTCGTCATCGTTCACCACCGTGGTGGACGAGCTGTTCGGATAACCTTGGGCCGTCGCCCAGACCGTCACGTTCTGGCTGCCGTCAGTCAGGATGTCTTGCGCGGCAGAAATGGGAAAAGTGACGCGTTCCTGGCCCGCCGGAACGGTGAGGTTTGCAGGCAAGATCAGTTGCAGACCCGCATCATTGCTCGTGAATGTGATGGTGAGGTCCGTGAGCGGTGCAGGTGTGAGGGTGATCTCTGCCTGTCCTGGCGGGCCTCCCTCGGTTACTGATTCAGGAAGCGTGAGGAGCATCTGCTGCTCGGGTGTGGCGATGATCTGGATGTCATCGATATTCCAGCCGGAGAAAGCGATGGCGTTTGCCTCAGTGACGTGATGACCCCAGCGGACATAAACCTGCGGCTGCCCGTCGGCAATGCTGGCCAGGTTGTGCTCGATCCGGGTCCAGGAGCTGTCCGCTGTCTGAGAAGCAGGATTTTGCCAGACGGAATGCCACATGCTGCCGTCAATGGTGACTTCAACGGTTGCACGCACCCAGGGTGGGAGGTCAGTGTTCAGCCAGCGCTGAAAACGGAGCCGTGTGTCTTTGAATCCCTTCAGATCAAAGGGACCGGCCGTGAGGTATTGGGCGGGTTTGACCTGAGTTGAATAGTTGCCTGCCAGATTGATACCGAAAACGTTCTGGCCGGTGCTGCCGGTTTTCGGATCCGGCTTCCCGGCGGTAAGGCCGCCGCCGCCTGCGGGAACCCCGAATGCCCACTCACCATTCCTTGCCCACCCAGGATCCGAATCCAGATTGTTTTCATAGACTGGAGTCGAGTGGATCTGGACAGCAATGGGAAGTGTGTGACTGCGGCCGCTGGTAGCATTCAACACGGTAAGCGTAGCAAAGTGGTTGCCTGCTCGTAGAGTCTTGACGCCCTCATTGAGAGTTACTGTGAGGGTGCTGTTTTCGTTGACGTTCAGGCTGCCGCCCGTGGCGGAAAGAGTAACCCAAGACTGGTTAACCGTGGCCGACCAGGACAAAGGAGCCGACGTAAAGTTAGCGAGGCTCAATGCTTTGAAGGCAGGATCCATGGGGCCGCCAAAGGGGCCGGTGGCCAGCAGCCCGTCCGAAGGCGAGATCAGAATGTCCTCGCTGGCCCGAAGTGCCTTGTGAACATTGAGGCGTCCTCCGGAGGCCGTTTTGCCGGCGAGCGCAGGAACCGGATCAACCGACCGGAGCAGCACCTCCCGAATCTGGAGGAGCGTGAGCGAAGGCTGGTAGCTTTTAATCAGCACGCAGGCCCCGGTGACGTGGGGACATGCCATGGACGTACCGCTCATGTTCTGGTAGCCGCCGAAACGATACGTGCTGTAAACGTCCACTCCGGGTGCTCCGAGATCTGTGGCGATTGCGCCATAGTTGGAATCTCCCGCCATCTGATCATTGCGGTCTGTGGAGACGACGGAGATGACATGAGCACCGGGCAGGCAGGCGGGATATTCTGGATAAAGATTGGTCTGCGAGCCGCTGTTTCCTGCTGCGGCAATGCAAAGAATGCCTGCGGCCCCTGCGGCATCCACCACGGTTTTCAGCCCTTCAGAATAGTCCGGTGTCGTCCAGGAATTGGAGGTGAAATGGACGCCGAGTTTGGTGGCATAGGCGATGGCTTCAATGGCATCCGCAACATCACCTTGGGAATTGGAGCCGAGAATCTTGAGCGGGATGAGCGAGACGTTCCAGGCCACCCCTGCAACACCCGCCGTATTGTTTCCTGTGGCTCCAATGATCCCTGCACAATGAGTCCCATGACCCTGGTCGTCGTCAGGCCTGGCGTCATTGTTGTAGAAGTCCCAGCCGTGGACGTCATCCACGAGGCCATTGCCATCATCATCAATGCCGTTGTTCGGGATCTCGTTGGGATTGGTCCAGACGTTGGCCTTCAGGTCCGCGTGCTCCATCTCCATTCCGGTGTCCAGGATGGCCACCCGCACGTTCCGGCTGCCTGTGGTGACCCCCCAGGCTTCCGGCGCGTCAATGTCAGCATCGTTCAGGCCTCCGTCCTGCCCTGTATTGTGCATGTCCCACTGGCGGGCAAAGGCAGTTTCGTTGGGCAGGGTCGCATTGCCATGGACGATGTAGTCGGGTTCGGCATAACGAACGAAGTTCTTCATGCCAGAAAGCCGGGCCGCCATCTGGGGGGCCGTGTCGAGGCCCGGGTTGTCAAAGGCAATCAGCAGGAGGCCGGAAGCGGGCATTGTTTTTCTCAGGCTGGCTCCGGCGTCTTTCAACTGGCTCACCACTGTGTCTGCGCTGACGTTTGCTTCGGGCCTAACCAGAACATGGTCTGCGACCATGGCTTTCTGGCGGATCAACCTGTCGCCCTTTGGTCCACGGACGAGTTCTTCTTCGACGCGGAGCAGGGGATACTTGAATGATGTGGAGCGGATGATCTTGACCCGCTTCACTTGCTGCTCAGTTCCGGCAGACTGCACGGTCTCGCGCACCTGCAGCACCGGATGGTCTTTGAACCGGTCCTGTATGTCCTTGGCCGCTGGAGGCGGTTCTTCCAGCCTGACGGCAGGAGAGGCAGCCTGAGCAGCCCGGGGAGAACGGGTCGTAGCGTGGTCCGCCGCCGTTGTTCCCACGCCATGCTTCTGAGGAGGGGCATCCTTGGATTTTTCAGGAACATGAGGTTCCACCACCAGTCCCAACTGCCAGAGGCCGATGCTGGAGAGCACCAGAACCGCCGCCATGAGGAGACGCTGGAAAAGGGGTTTCATTCGTTGGGGGCGACGGCGGGGACGCGAGACGGATTGTAGGCCTGCGTAACCTACAGCATAGGCCAAGTCCGTTCGGAGTGTAAAGCCTTGATCCCCCGTTTGTTTTCTTGTTTTTCAAAGAAAGAAAGCTGCAGAAAGCAGCCCAGCCGCCAGCCAGTCGCGCAGACCCAGGCGATCTGAATCTCCTGTAAAACGCAGAAGTTTGAAAAGAGCGCCGGTCGGGCAACCATATTTGCAATACGCCAGGGGCGTGAAAAGAGCCGCCAAAAGCCCCAGGACGGCGATCGCGATGCTCGCACTGCCCGCCACCCGGAACACGTAAGCGTCGAAGGGTTCCAGGTCGTTCAAGTCCACCGCCAACCCGCGGCATGCAGCGATGAAAACAAACGCCAGCAGCAAAAACGGAAGCCGGGCCAGGGTGCGGTCTAGCCAGGCCGGGATGCGCCACTGCCAGGGCAGCCGCCTCGCCAGCAGTTGCTGAAGTGCCCCATGGGGGCAGATGTGGTGGCAGTAAAGCTGTTTGCCGGTGAAAACGGGGCCGAGCAACGCAACAGCTGCCACCAGCAGAAGGCCCGGTGAACTCCGCCACGGCGTGCCATGCGCCGCCCACCCGGTCAGCAGCCCCTGGGAGAGCAATTCGGCCACCCAAAAACCGCCATAAAAGACCAGCAAAGCGTGATGGAGGTGGCGCAACCAAGCCTTGCCTCGCAGCCGTGTGAAGGCCATGAGAAAGGCGGATGCGAGGATGACCCCATGCCCCGTGTCCTGCCAGCGCCAGGAAAGCTTCTGGAGCCAGGCGGCAGGCCGCTGGTCCAGCAAATGCTGCGCTTTCCGTTTCAGGCCTTCCGCCATAGACCAGCTTGTTTCGGTAGCCCCTGAAACGCCCTCGATTTTTTCTTTGTCAAAATCCATGCCGGCGAGGGCTTCCACGCTGCGGCCGTTGAACAGGTTTAGAAAATACTCATCACCAGTGACATAGGCGACATACCGTTTGGTATCGTAGCTCTTTCTGAGTGCGATTTTTTTCAGGGTCTGCCCTTCGCTGTCCAGCAGGATCAGGGTGTCAGTCGGCCCTTTGTACCCCACCAATGTGTCAGTCACGGGGGAGGTGCGCACGGCTTGGGCCATGACCTTGCCCGAAGCGTCTTTCACTTCCTGCCGGTCTGTAAAATGGGGGTGAGGGGAGAGGGTTGCGGCCTCGGGCAGCAGAGCCTTTACCTCTGCAAGGGTGATCTA
>DASWXG010000063.1:0-4144 GCA_036405615.1 Prosthecobacter sp.
CGCGCATGACGAGTTCATCAAAGCCAATGAATTGCACGGCCCATACCGCACGGAATACCGCCTCCGGCGCACCAATGGCGAGTATGGCTGGGCACTGGACACGGCCACTCCCCGCTTTGACGGACATGGCAACTACCTGGGCTACATCGGCTCCGTCATCGACATTACCGAGCGCAAACTCACGGAAGAGGCGTTGCGTACCAGTGAAGGCCGGAAGACCGCCCTGGTGGAACTCTCCGACCATTTGCGCGAGCTGGAAAACCCGGCAGACATGGCCTTTGTCGCCGGTGAACTGCTAGGGCGCACCCTCAAGGTGAGCCGGTGCGGCTATGGGGTCATCCATCTCGCCGAAGAGACCATCGTCATTGAAAGGGACTGGAACCAGCCCGGTGTCCAAAGCCTGGCGGGGACTCTGCATTTCCGCGATTACGGCTCCTACATCGAGAACCTCAAGAGGGGAGAACCCGTCATCATTTCTGACACCCGCAAGGACCCGCGCACAGCAGCGGGTTCCGCAGCGCTGGAGGCCATCTCAGCACGGGCATTCGTCAATCCGCCCGTTACTGAACACGGCAACTTCGTGGCCCTTCTTTATCTGAATCATGCTCACACCCGGGACTGGCCCGAAGATGAAGTCCTTTTCATCCGGGAAGTGGCAGAACGGACGCGTGTGGCCATGGAACGACGGCGCAACGAGCAGGCCTTGCATGCCAGCATGGAGGAGGCAGCCCTCGGGCACCGGAAGGCGGAAGCTGCCTCACGAGCCAAAGATGATTTCCTGGCCGCCCTGAGCCATGAACTGCGCACGCCCCTTAATCCCGTGCTGATGGTCGCATCCGAACTGGTGAACGACCCGGCCATCCCGGACAGGATCCGCACGGACCTGCGGATGATCCAGCGCAACATCGGCCTGGAGGCTCGCCTGATTGACGATCTTCTGGATCTCACCCGCATCAGCCGCGGCATGCTGCAAATCCACCTTGAAACAGTGGACACACATTCGCTGCTTCATCATGCCGAAGAGATCATCCGTGCAGACATGGCCGGCAGAAAGCTGGACTTCCGGCTGCACCTGGAGGCCGCCCATTCCTTTGTGCAGGCAGACCCCACACGTCTCCAGCAGGTTTTTTGGAACCTCTTAAAAAACGCCGTCAAGTTCACGCCTGATAGAGGCAGCATACGGGTCAGGACATCCAATCCGAATCCGGGGCGCTTGAAGATCGCGGTGGAAGACACCGGCCGTGGCATCCAGCCGGAGATCCTGGAACGCATCTTTGACGCCTTTGACCAGGGCGATCTCGGCGGCAGGCATGCCTTTGGCGGTCTGGGCCTGGGGCTCTCCATTTCCAAAGCCCTGGTCAGGCTGCATGGCGGCTGCCTGAAGGCCAGCAGCGAGGGCAAGGACAAAGGGGCCGTGTTCACGGTGGAGATGGCCACCGTCGCCCCCAATCCGGGCCTCCCGGCACTTCCCTCTGAGCCGGTCACATCGTCCACGGAACGCAGCCTCAGGCTGCTGGTCGTCGAAGACGACAAGACATCGCTCAATGTTCTGACGCATCTCTTGCGGCGCAGGGGGCATTCCGTCAGCCCGGCCTCCTCTGTGGCTGAGGCCCTTGAACTGGCTGGCAAAGAAACGTTCGACCTTGTGATCAGCGATCTGGGACTGCCCGACGGCACCGGGCTCGAGTTGATGCGGGCCATCAAGCGACACCATGGCTGGCCGGGCATTGCGCTCAGCGGCTTTGGCATGGACACCGACCTGCGCGACAGCTACGCAGCCGGTTTTTCCACGCATTTGGTTAAACCGGTCTCCTCAGGAGATCTCACCCGCGCCATTGCTTCAGCCGTCATTCCCTGATGAGGGGTCCGGCTGGTTTCCCGGCTTCTTCCAGAAAGTCTGAGCGCCGGGGTCAGTGGCCAGCAAAATCTGGCGGATGGCCTGACGCTCTTCAGCCGGGAGGTGGTCAAAATCGTCCTCCGCTCCCGCATGGCTCAATACCCTGTCCAGGTCTTCATAAACGGCTTTCTTCAGAGCCTCCGGCAGACCTTGAAAGGAAGCCGAATAGATCATGTAACTGCACCGGTATTCAAACAGCCGGGTCTGAAGATTGAAGTCCTTCAGAGAACGTCCGTCCGGTGACACCCGGCGGTTCCGGCGAAAGGCAGTTTGAAAGGCAGCACTTCCAGCGACCTTGTCCTTCAGCGCATACTCGCCGGAGAAAAGCAGACGTTCGACGATCTCATGAGCCCGCTTGCGTAGAATGCGTGCTTGGGCGGCCTCGTCATAACGCGGCCCTTCGGCGGGGGGAGACAGCATGCGGCGGATGGAGCGTCCGGCCTCATGCAGCGTGTTGTGCATGACGTATTGGTGCTCCAAAACCATGAGCGCCACGATGTCGCTCGTGGAGGCCGGGTAGGGCTGTGTGGACACCCAGTCTTCCAGCGACTCCACATTCGCCCCGGCTTTGCGATCCAGGGACACCCTTCCGTCGCGGCGATACGCCAGCACATTGCCCATGTGCAGGTCGCTGCCGTGACGGCCTGTGACGTACCAACCGCCCCAACGCTCGGCCAGCGGGCTCTCGTAACTGGTGACAAACACATCCGCCTCGCCCATGGGATGGCCGGACTCCCGGGTGTGGACGGACTGCATCTGCAACGTGCCTCCGACATGGCAGCTGAAGCACTGGCCTGAGGCGACAGGCACAGGGCGCGCCGGTTTGGCAAAGGGCCTTTTCACCAGGTAGTACTGCAAGCCCTGCTGCGGGTCCGCAGCCACCACCTCCATCTCTCCTCCCTGCACCCAGCCGATGTAGCAGTCTTCATTGAAGTAAAGCGCCCGCGGCTTTGCAGGCGAGATGTGGGCCTTTTGAAGGCTGGTTTTGGAGAAAACGAGCACCTGAGATTCCGCCGGGACGTCCAGCTTCCTCAATACCACATCCAGCCATTCCCGGTCGGAAGCAGCCCGCAGGATGTCGCCTTCTTTCTCGGCCCTCTGCCAGAGGCGCGCGACGGGATCGGCAGCTGTTTTCCACGTCTCCACGGTTTCTTCCGCCAAGGCTGCCGCTGTGGGCGCGAAGGCTGCGAGCAAAAGCAAGATGCTCATGCCCCCACGCCCGCTCCAGGGCCTTGCATGCGAAAACTTCACCCCGGAGGGCGAAGCGGGCAAACAAGGGACGGTCAGGCAGGACATAGAGGGAACAAATCACGAAAACACCCCGCCCCAATGGCTTCCGCTGATCCATTCTTGCGGCCGGCCCCGGGGAAGCGGGAAGGTTTTAATACGCCTGAAAACGAACGGTTGACACCCGCATTCGTTTCAGGAACATATCAACACATCTTCATACGATGATTTGTTAATTTCGTCCCAACACCTGAACCCGACCCAACACACACATGTCCGACTACAAAGTTAAAGACATCGCCCTGGCCGACTTCGGCCGCAAGGAACTCGACATCGCCGAGAGCGAAATGCCCGGCCTCATGGCCACCCGCGAGAAGTACGGCCCGAAAAAGCCTCTCGCTGGCGTTCGCATCACCGGTTCTCTGCACATGACCATCCAGACCGGCGTGCTCATCGAGACGCTGAAGGAACTGGGCGCTGACGTGCGCTGGGCTTCCTGCAACATTTTCTCCACCCAGGACCACGCTGCCGCTGGCATCGCCGCCACCGGCACTCCTGTGTTCGCCTGGAAAGGCGAGACCCTGGAAGAATACTGGTGGTGCACCTGGAAGGCCATCATCTTCCCAGAAAACAAAGGCCCTCAGCTCATCGTGGACGACGGTGGCGACGTGACCCTGCTCATCCACAAGGGTTATGAAATGGAAAACGGAGACACCTGGGTGGACACCCCCTCCGACAACCACGAAGTGAAGGTCATCAAGGACCTGCTCAAGCAGATCCAGAAAGAGCAGCCCGGTATCTTCCACGAAATCGTGAAGGAACTGAAGGGCGTGTCTGAAGAGACTACCACCGGTGTGCACCGTCTCTATGAAATGGCCAAGGCCGGCAAACTGCTGTTCCCCGCCATCAACGTGAACGACAGCGTCACCAAGTCCAAGTTCGACAACCTCTACGGCTGCCGCGAGTCCCTTCTGGACGGCATCAAGCGCGCCACAGACGTCATGATCGCCGGCAAGGTCG
>DASWXG010000064.1:0-2314 GCA_036405615.1 Prosthecobacter sp.
TGTCCGGGCAGTTGCTGCTGGCAGCCTTGCTTTCAGTTCTCAGCCTCTCCTGTGCATCACACTTGCGCCGGCCCGCAAGCCGAGCCGACGTCTTGGCCAGAGCGGAGACTTATCGCCTGCATCGCTGGTGGGCCTCGGAAAACCATGTCAAACATGCCCCGGATTCTCAAGGAGTGCGGGTAGACACGCCCGACGCAACAACCTTGAGAACTTCGGGAGCTTGGAGGGTCGATGCTTGGAACACCGGAATGCCCTACCAATGGGGAGGTTTTGACACCCCTGGATCCTTCAATCGAAAGCTCCAGCAAGGCCTCGCTGCGGGTGACATTTATACAAACGCCAAACGTGCGGGACTTGAATCCACCGTCAGCCAGGAAGCCGCAGGGATTGACTGCTCGGGATTCATCTCCCGATGCTGGGGCCTGGAAAAGTCCTTCTCCACCCGGGAACTGCCCGCTCTCTGCCGGCGATTGAACACCTATCAGGAGCTTCAGGCCGGCGACATCGTCAACACCTTCAACGCCCATGTGCTGCTGTTTTGCCGGTGGACCAGCCCGCAGCAGGACCGTGCCCTGTTTTATGAAGCGGGCTGCCACCCGCATTGGAAAGTGGTTCTGCGGGAATTGGATGTCCGGCAGTTGCGCGGGAAGAACTATGTTCCGCTCCGCTACCGGTATATCCTGGATGCCCCAGCGGAGGGCTGAGTCCGTATCATGCCTGCCAGGCGAATCTTCCTATGTCCATCCCCTCCGCCATGCGCCTGCTTACCGCCCTTTTTGCCAGCCTGTTCGGGCATTCCTGCACCGCTGAGAAAACTCAGGCTGGCGAACCTGCCCCGCAAGTTTCCGCGCTCAACCAGGACGGGCAGACAGTCAACTTTGCCGATCTTTACCGCAAAGGACCCACCGTGGTTTTCTTCTACCCCAAAGCCAGCACCCCAGGCTGCACCGCCCAGGCATGTTCCCTGCGGGACGGCTTTGCCGGACTTGCTGCCGAGGGAATACAAGTGGTCGGAGTGTCACTGGACACGGCAGAGGCTCAGAAGAAATTCAAAACGAAGAATAATCTTCCCTATGACCTCATCGCCGATCCTGATGGAAAGGTGCTGGAAGCCTTCAAAGTCGGCAAGGTCTTGGGGGGAGCCTTCAACATGGCCCAACGCCAGTGCTTCCTCATCAAAGACGGCAAGATCGTCTGGCACGACGCCAGCGCCTCCACCTCGGGTCAGGCCGAAGACATCCGCAAGGCCTTGCAGACGCTGAAATAAGAAAAATCCTCTGCCGGGCCCTATTGCCTTCAGAATTCAGATTGAACATGGGCCCGCAACCGTAGAAGTAGCCCCGTGTTTCAAATGACGGACGCTTCTCTCCTTGGCATGAAAAAATGGTTTTCTTTGGCTCTCTTCCTGATTTCGGCAGGTCTGGCATCTGGCCAGATGCCGCCCATGCAGATGCCGAAGACCGTCACCTGGATGGAGGAAAGCTCTCACAAAAATGCCAGAGGAGAAATTTCCCGCACTTGCAGCGCCATTTCCAAAAGCGGTTCGGACTGGCGAAGCGAGTCCACCAACCAGCAGGCCGACATGGTGATCTCGATCTGCAAGGACGGTAAAGTTTTCTCCTCCCAGTCCCCTGCACCTTCAGCAAGCCCGGGTCCGGTCGCCTCAGTGGAAGGCATTTATGAATCCCTGGCCAAAAAAGCGAAGTTTGAGATGGTAGACGTCTACGGAGGAGTCGGCCTCTCCCGTTTCCGTGAGACCGGTGCCGACGGCTCCGTCACGGTGATCTGGATGGACCGGACAGCCGGATTCCCCTTCAGGGCTACCGTTACGCTGCCCGACGGAAGCGTTCGGGAACAGACATTCAAGCTGGTGACGGTGGACCCTGCCCTTCAGCGCAGGCTCTTTGACGGGAACTCCCTGTATCCGGTCTTCGGCCACTACCTTGACGATTGGCACAGCCGCGTCAGTAAATGAGCCAGCCGGGTGACTTTCCAAAAAGGCACCTGCCGAGCCGGACAGCTCGCCCCTCGTCCAACAAAGCATAAAGAAAAAACCCCGGACCTGCGAGGCAGATCCGGGGTCTTTTTTGAATCAGACAAAAACTGAAACAAAGGTCGGATTAGACCTTCCAGCCTTCACGGTAAGCAGGACGGGCCACGAACTTGTTCGGGGCTTCGGCGTTGCTGACCTTCATGCCCTGCTTGTCCCACTGCACGCTCTGCTGGGCGCGAACGGCCAGGTTGCCCAGAAGCACAAACTCGGTCAGCGGGCAGCTGTAGTCGAAGTTGGAGCTTGGGGTGCCGCCGTTAACGA
>DASWXG010000065.1:0-2175 GCA_036405615.1 Prosthecobacter sp.
GGATGCCATCCCGGAAGGCACCGTGGTTTTCCCACACGAACCTTTGGTTAGAATCAAAGGACCGCTGATCCAGGCGCAACTGGTGGAGACGGCGCTGCTGAACATCATCAATTTCCAAACCCTCATTGCCACCAAGGCCGCCCGTGTATGCCAGGCGGCCCAGGGTGAGCCAGTGCTGGAGTTTGGCCTGCGCCGCGCCCAGGGCCCGGATGGTGCGGTGATGGCCAGCCGCGCGGCCTACATCGGCGGCTGCAGCTCCACCTCGAATGTCCTCGCGGGCATGGTGCATGGCATTCCTGTGCGCGGTACACATGCGCATTCATGGGTCATGTCGTTTGACACGGAGCTGGAGGCCTTTTCCACATATGCGGAGGCTCTGCCTAACAACTGTGTGTTTCTGGTGGATACCTATGACACGCTGGATGGCGTGCGGCATGCGGTGGAGATCGGCCACCGCCTGCGGGCACAGGGGCACGAGATCGCGGGCGTGCGGCTGGACTCGGGCGACCTGGCCTGGCTGAGCATCGAAGCGCGCCGCATTCTGGACGAAGCCGGTTTCCCCAATGCCGCCATCGTGGCCAGTAATGACCTGGATGAGCACCTCATCGAAAGTCTGAAACACCAGGGCGCGAGGATCAACATCTGGGGCGTGGGGACCAAGCTGGTGACCGGTGGCGAGCAGCCTGCCCTGGGCGGCGTGTACAAACTGGGGGCCATCCGCAATGAAACCGGCGAGTGGGAACCGAAGATCAAACTCAGCGAGCAGGCCATCAAGGTCAGCAACCCCGGCATCCAGCAGGTGCGGCGTTTCATCCTCAACGGCGAGTTCCGGGGCGATGCCATTTATGATGAAGAAACCGGCTGTACCGGGCAGGTGGAGATCGCGCACCCGTCCGACCCGCTGCGGCACAAAACCATCCCCGAAGGAGCCACGCATGAAGACCTGCTGAAGCCCGTCTTTCGCCAAGGCGTGCTGGTGGGTGAGCAGCCCTCGCTGGCCCAGATCCAGGCAAGGACAAAAGGGCAGCTCACGCACCTGAACCCGACGCACAAGCGCCTGCTGCACCCTCATGAATACACCGCCGGTGTCGAACGCAGTCTGGCGGAGCGAAAACTGGCCATGATTGCCGCGGCCAAGGCGCATCATTGATCCGGATGTCTTCCATTCATTACACCCTCGGTGACGCCACTCAGCCAGGCTCCCCCGGCCCTGCAATCATTGTGCACATTTGCAACGATATCGGAGGTTGGGGGGCGGGCTTTGTTCTCGCCCTATCAAAGCGCTGGCCTGAACCGGAGAGCTCTTATCGTGCATGGCATCAGAGCGGCTCTGCTGCTGAAGATGTGCCTTTTGAACTCGGACAGGTGCAGTTTGTCGAGGTGGGGAATGACATCACCGTAGCGAACTTGATCGGCCAACGCGGCATCCGGAAGGTTGGGCGGCAGCCGCCTATCCGATATGAAGCTGTCGAGTCCGGGCTTGCGAAGATCGCCGTTAGATCGTTGGCAACAAATGCTTCCGTTCACATGCCGCGCATCGGCTGCGGCCTTGCCGGAGGCCGATGGGAAGAGATTGAGCCGCTGATTGTATCGCAGCTTATTGCGCAGGGAGTTGCCGTGACAGTATACGACTTTAAGTGCTAGCAGCCTGTGAATACTCACTCGACACAACTCGAAGTCATCCGCGGAGACATCACCAAGCTGGATGTAGATGTCATTGTGAATGCCGCAAACTCCTCTCTCCTGGGTGGCGGCGGTGTGGATGGCGCCATCCACCGGGCAGCGGGTCCCGACCTGGTGCATGAGTATCGTTTGTTAGGCGGCTGCAAAACCGGGCAGGCCAAAATGACCCGGGGCCACCGGCTGAAGGCCCGGCACATCATCCACACGGTGGGACCTGTGTGGCGTGGGGGTGACAATGGCGAGCCCGAACTGCTAAAGTCGTGCTATGAGAACAGTCTTCGGCTGGCTGCGCAACACAGCCTGGGCAGCATTGCCTTCCCCTGCATTTCCACCGGCATCTTTGGCTACCCCGCCGACCTGGCCGCCCAGATCGCAGTGGCCACCGTCCAAACCTTCGTTTCTCGCCAGTCTTCGGTTGCCCAGGTTGTGTTTTGCTGCTTTTCGGAGCAGGATCTCAAGCTTTATCAGAACCTGCTGACCTCTTCATGACTC
>DASWXG010000066.1:0-2814 GCA_036405615.1 Prosthecobacter sp.
TGAGCCAGTGAATGACAAACTCTACCGCACCCAGCAGAGCGGACCCGGTGATGAGCCAAACGGCCCCGGCGTGGATGAGGCAATGGACGCTCATGCACACCACCCAGATGTTCACCGGCCGGGCGGGATCCTGAAGGCGCATGAGGAAACGCCTGTTCTTGCCCACGGCAAGATATTCCCCCTGGAGCGGAAAATCCGCCAGCGCATGACCGATGCATAGAGCAAAGAGCGCCTTGAAGGCAGCCAGCCAATGATGCGGGGGAAACTCCACGAGTTCAGACATGGCCGCCAAGCTCACATTTGCCCTAAGGACTGGCAACTTGAAAATGCGGGGTTCAAGGCGGCGGCAGGGGTACATCCGCCGGCGGGGCCGCAGGTGCCGTGCCTGTGCCCCCCTGCCCTGGAGATGGGATGGCCGGAGGCGGCGGCAGCAGGGGCGACACGAGTCCCCCTCCCTGGCCTGGAGCCTGCGGTGTCGGCTGTCGGGTCTGCAACCCGGGCGGTTTCGCAGGTGTGGCCGGGGCACCGGCCAGCTCTGCAAAAGCCACCCAGCCTGCCTGATCACCCTTTTGCAACTGCACCCGGGTTTTGTCCATGGTGGCACCCGGGGTGACCTTGCGAATCTTGATACCCGCCTCGTTTTCCACGTTCATGCGGGCCTCGGAAATCAGCGAGGTGGTGCGGTCCACCAACACAGCCACCACCTGGCCGTCCACCTCATAAACCCCCGCGAGGGAGAGCGAATCTGTGAACACCGGGCCCACTGGAGCATCCGGGGATGGCAGGTCACGGGTGGTGAGAAGGGATCTTTCCCACAGAGGCGAGTACTGGCTGAGTTCCGGGAATGGAACAGGCGGGGCTGGTGCGGCGGTAGCACCTTCCTGGGCCGAAAGGGTACCCCCCTGCCCCAGCGTCAGCAGGGCGAGCAGAAGGGCAGGAGCCAGACGTTGAGGGAAGGGAAACTTCATGACTGCCCTCCTTCAGGTTTCAGGCTGGCGGCCTTGGCGGTGCCTTCGCGGTAAAACTGGGTCACTTCCACCTCCGCATTCACGGTTTTGCCCTTGCCACTGGGGCTCATTTGCAGGCGGGTGACGCCCAGGAAAGAGCGCGGCTGCTGGACGGCATGCATCCAGGCGAAAAGCGCCTGTTCTTTGACCCCGGAAAGTGTGAGGCGCACGGTGGCTTTGTCAAAGTAGCCTTCTCCTTCGGCCAGCGGCTGCCCGTCCTCGCCGAGTTCCTTGGGTGTTTCCAGAAACTCGCGCCCGGCCAGCACCAGCCCGGCTTTTTCAGCCTCCTTTTGCAGGGCTTCCAAAAGACGCGAGGACGCTTCCTGGCGGGAGGCTAGCACGGGCACAGCCGTGTCCAGCCACTCGCTGCGGCGCTGCCACTCCGCCCCTTCATTGATGGCCTCGTTCATCTCCACCAGGCGGTCGTGCAGACGCGCGGTTTCCTCCTGGATGCCGCGGTAGTGGCTCAAGCCGTAGGCCAGGGCACCGCCGCCGATGATGACGATGAACAGGACGGCAAAGACGCCCAGCAGGATGCGTTCGCTCTTCTTCATGGGCGGCTGCCTCCTTTCATTTCAAAGGTGGCGCTGTTGTCACTGGCGATGGCCGGCGGAGGTGTCTCCCAGGTGTAGCGGACCAGCCCTTCCACCTCCGGGATTTCCCTGGCATATTCCAAGGCCAGCGAAGGCGTAGGCATGCGGCCGCGCAGGATGACGCGGTCCGGCACCCACTCGAAATGGGTAATGGAAACTTCGGCGGCGGCCTTGGGGGCCATGCAGTCCAGCAGCACCTGCATGGGGAAGCGGGCAGGGTCCACCGCCGGGGCGGCCTCCAGCCAGCTCTTTTTCTGATCCAGCACCTGGGAGGCGCGCGGAGTCAGCTCTGCCACGCGCTCGCGCAACAGATCACGCTCCTGGGTCGCCCAGGCGATGAGGACGGAAAGTCCGGCCACCGCAGCGGCCATGACCAGCCCTGCCGTTAGGGCCAGCAGACGGGTGCGGGCGGCACGGGCCATGTGGGTGCGGGCGGCCACGATCTCCGGCGGCACCAGGGTGCTGCGGCCCAGGCCGGGCATCACGGGCGCAGGACGTGGCTCGCGCAAAGCCGTGAGACCGGTGACACGGCGCACCTGCTCCAGTTCCCCCTCACCTTCCTCCAGCCAGAGCACGATGCTGCGCACCTGGCCCAGCACGCCCTGGAAACCGAGCTGGACACACAGATGGTTAACCTCGCCAAGGGCATGGGCATCCAGCGCCTGGGCGGAAAGCGGGCTGGCATACACGACTTCCGGCCCGTGCGTGATGACGAGCACCAGGCGGCCCAGCTCCCGGTAAATGACCATGGAGTCCGGCGGCAGCGGCAGGCAGTCGGCAGCCAGCAAAACCTCGTCCGGCAGGCGGGCCAGGTCTGTCAGCGGCACCGGCATTTCCTTCAAACCGGTCATGCAGACCAGATGGGCATCTTCCCGTGAGGCGATGGAACGTACCTGCAGGTTGCTGGCCGGATCCACCAGGCGCACGCCCTGACGCTCCAGATGCAGCGCGGCCATGTCCCGCAAATGCTCTTCACTCCCCTGAAGCCACGCGGGCAGCACCCACAGGCTGGCCGCCGGCAGCGCCAGCACACGGGTGGCGGCCTCCCGGCCAAAAGCCACGGGGCCATGGCCGAAATCCAGCACCTGAGTGCAGACCTCCCCGGCAGGGCCCGTCCAGCGTTCCCAGCCCGTCGGTCCCGGCCAAAGCAGGTCTTGTTGGGATTTACGGATTTTGGGCATGGATGGGGACTTCACCGCGCCAGAGCGCTTGGT
>DASWXG010000067.1:0-9740 GCA_036405615.1 Prosthecobacter sp.
GGAGTGACCTGTTTGACCGTGCCGTCATCGGACTTGCCGGGTTCCAGCTTCACGACGAACTCGCTGCCGCCCTGAAGGTCGATGCCCAGCTTGATCTTCATGCTGTACACCGTCCAGACGGCAAAGCCAGCGGCGAGGAAGATCAGCAGCGTCCCGTACCGGCGCTTGTTGGTGTGGACTGTGGTGCCGATGTAGAACAGCAGCAGCAGCAGGATGGCGGCTCCGACGAGGAAGGTGAAGATGGGGGCCATGGTAATACGGGGTATTGGAAAGAATCAGCTCCAGCGGAGCAGTCGTGAAGGCGGGATAACGGATCAGGCAGCGGTGGTTGTTGCTTCAACCACGTCGGATTTTTTGCTGACGGTGGCGATGGCGCTGCGCTCGTACTCGATTTTGACGTTGTCGGCGACTTTCACCATGAGGGTGCGCTCCTTGACGCTGGTGATGATGCCGTGCTCGCCGCCGTTGAGGATGACATGGTCACCGACCTTGACGCTGTTGATCAGCTTCTCCTGCTCTTTCTGGCGCTGGCGCTGCGGGCGGATGATGACGAAGTACATCATCACAAACATCAGCACCATCATGATCATCATGTTGGGGCCGCCGCCAGAGGCGGGCGCAGGACCGCCGGCTTGGGCGAGAAGAGGAAGGAAAGTCTGGATCATGTATCTGAGGTTTCGGGGCGGGTTTGGTAGCGGGCATTGACCTCCGCGCGGAAGTCGGCGAAGCAACCTTGTTCGATAGCTAAGCGTGCCCGGGACGCGAGGGACAGGTAGAAATGCAGATTGTGCAGGGAAATCAACCGTAAACCCAGCACCTCCTGGGTATTGATCAGATGGCGGATGTAGGCCCTGGAAAAGCCCTGGCAGAGGGGATGGGTATCCTCGGCAATGGGTCGGAAGTCTTTGGCAAATTTATTGTTTCGCAGATTCAGCGTGCCTTCGTGGGTGTAGGCGGTGCCGTTTCTGGCGAGGCGCGTGGGCAGCACGCAGTCGAACATGTCAATGCCGCGGGCGATCAGCTCGACGATCTGGGGCGGTGTGCCCAGGCCCATGGCGTAACGGGCCTGGTTTTGCGGCAGCAGAGGGCAGGTCCACTCCGCGATCTTCATCATGTCCTCTTCAGGCTCGCCCACACTCAGGCCGCCGATGGCATAACCGCTGAAGCCCATGGCCACCATTTCCCGTGCGCAGCGCTGGCGCAGGTCTTCAAAGGTGCTGCCCTGGATGATGCCGAAGTGAAGCTGGGCTCCGCCGCCGGTCTGCGGCTGGTGTTTGTCGATCCACTCGCGGCAGCGGCGTGCCCAGCGGAGGGTCAGTTCCATACTGCTCCGGGCGTCTTCATGCTTGCACGGCCAGGGCGTGCATTCATCAAACAGCATGGCGATGTCACTGCCCAGCGTGGCCTGGATTTCCATGGCGGTCTCCGGTCCCAGGAACATCGGGGAGCCGTCCACATGGTTGTTAAAGTAGCAGCCTTCCTCCTTCAGCTTCCGGAGCTTGGCGAGGGAGAAGACCTGGAAGCCGCCGCTATCCGTCAGGATGGGCCGGTCCCAGTTCATGAACTTGTGAAGCCCGCCTGCCGCGCCGATGATTTCGGTGCCCGGACGTACCCAGAGGTGGTAGGTGTTGCCCAGAATGATCTGGGCATTCAGGGCGCGAAGCTCGTCCGGATGCACGGATTTTACCGTCGCCTGGGTGCCCACCGGCATGAAGATGGGGGTTTCGACCACTCCATGAGGAGTTGTCAGCCGTCCACGTCGTGCGGAGGAGCCGGGATCGGTGGCCAGGAGTTCAAACATGTGCGCAGAAAAGGGCGCGGACTGTGGCGGACAAAGGGGCCAGTGTCAAACCTCAGAGCAGGCAGGCCGGGGAAAGGTGCTTTTAAGAGGGGCCCTGATTTTCAGCCTGACTTTTCAGATCTGCATCCGCCGCCAGTAGATGAAGGCCACGGGTAGAGTAGAGAGGCAGCTGGCGGCAGCCCGGGTCAGAAGCTGGCGTTCGGGAGTGAGTAGGGCCAGGGAGATGAACATGGCCGCCATCAGCAGAGCGGTGCCGACCAGCAGCACGGCGGCGGGGGTGAGCATCTGCCGGGGCGGGCTTGGCGGACATTCCTGGGTCACCAGATCCAGGAAATGCCAGGCCACCATGGCCAGAATCATCAGGGCAAAAATCTCGCTGCCCTGGATCTGCTCGATGGACTGCACATAGTTGTAGCAACCATGGGCAAGGACCAGAGCCCCCAGGGTCAGCAAAAAGCGCTCGGCACTGCCCAGGCGGGTGCGCAAAAGGTCATAGAGGGCATGGGTGGAGATGCCCGTCAGGGCCGCATGCAGGAAGTTGGCGGAGAGAAAACGGGTGAAAGGCACCCCGCCGCCAAAGCCTTCATAGTAATTGATGTTTTCTTCAAAGGCGAAACCCAGGCCGACGAACGCTCCCACCATGACTGCCCCGCCGGGAGCCCGCTTCCACAGCAGCCAGGGCATGAAAAAGGAAGCCAGCAGCAGCTTGCTCAATTCCTCGCGCATGCCGACTCCGCCGATCTGGTACCAGAGGTCATAAGGAAAGGGCGAGTCTTCCTTCATTCCCAGCCCGATTTCCTGCCAGGAATCGATGAAAAACACGGGCCAGACACTGAAGATGCCGGCTGTGAAAGGCAGCAGGGGCGAGAGCCAGCGCCAGATGCCGCGCACGCCATGGAGCACCAGGATGACATACCAGACTGCGGCAGCCAGCAGGGCAAGGGCCACGGTGGACCAGGCTGCGTCCAGAAAGCTCTCATAGTCCAGAAGCGCCTGCCACTGCAGCGCCAGGTCGCCGATCAAGGCCGCTGCATGTTGACGCATGCCCGCGTGCTGGGCGGACCACCACTCTGGCTGTGCGGCGATCTCCCGCAGGGCGTCCCTGTCCTCCAGTTCCACCGCCAGGTTGAAGGCGGCTGCTTTTACCAGTTCAGCTTGGGGAAAAAAACGGGCTTCACGCATGAGGGCCGACAAGGCGGTGCCGGGATCCTGATGGCGGGTCAGATAGGCCCGGATCAGGTTGGCCGTGATGAGGGGTGGCTCCGCCGCCGCCCTTTCTTCCAGGGTTTTCAGACTGGTGTCAGCGGGATTCAGGGCGGTACGGATGAAGTCTTTCCAAAGCTGAATGACGGCGGGATCGCGGCCGTGTTTTTCCAGGAGAGGCTTGATCTCAAATCCGGCGAACTGGCCTTCCTCTTCATGGTCTGACCAGGCGGATGCCTTGAAACCGTTCTCCTCGGCAAGCGAGTGGATCTGACGGGTGGCCAGATCCAGCCAGCGGACCATCTCATAGGGCTGGGCTTCCTCCGCCTGTTGCAGCTTTTGCCACTGGGCATGCAGATGCAGTTCAAAGGGAGAGACAGTGAAACGGGGGGCCGGCGGGGCAACTGCGATGATGAGCAGCGCTGCCAGGAAGCCGCCGATGGCGATGGCGGCCGCTGTACGCAGCAGCAACTGGCGGTTCCGGCTCCACCGTTGGATGTTTGTTCGCCAGACTTGGATCATGAGAGGGATGTCTGGTTGGCCGGGGCGGCGGCTTCGTGCAAGGCGCAGATGGCGGATTCCTCGGCTGCGCACAGGCCGCGTTCGGTGATCAGCCCGGTGACAAGGCGTGCCGGGGTGACATCAAAACCGTAGTTGGCGGCAGGTGAGCCGGGCGGGGTTACCTGTACGGTTGCGACCTGGCCCCCGGCGGTGGTGCCTTCGATGTGGGTGACTTCCTCAGGTCCGCGCTGTTCAATGGGGATGCCTTTCACGCCATCGCGCAGGGACCAGTCGAAGGTTGAAGAAGGCAGGGCCACGTAGAACGGAACACCGTTGTCTTTTGCCGCCAGGGCTTTCAGGTAAGTGCCGATTTTGTTGGCCACATCACCGGCACGTGTCACCCGGTCTGCGCCGGTGATGACCATGTCCACAAGGCCGTGTTGCATAAGATGCCCGCCGGTGTTGTCCGCAATGACCGTGTGGGGGATGCCCTGCTGGCCGAGTTCCCAGGCGGTGAGCCGGGCGCCCTGGCTGCGGGGGCGGGTTTCATCCACCCACACATGCACACGGATGCCAGCCGCCTGCGCGGCATAGATGGGGCCGGTGGCCGAACCGTGATCTACAAAGGCCAGCCAGCCTGCGTTGCAGTGCGTGAGGATGTTGACGACGTCTCCGCCTTTGCGCTCTGAGATTTCCCGGATGATGCCCAGACCGTGACTGCCGATGGCGGCGCAGGCGGCGGCGTCTTCGTCCGCGATGGCTTCGGCGGTGGCTAGTGCGGTTTCGACCCGGTTCTCAAAACCGGCCTCCTGGATGGCTGCGAGCTGCCGGTTGACTGCCCAGCTGAGGTTGACGGCGGTAGGGCGGGTGAGAACGAGACTGTCGGCCAGCTGCTGGAGTTCCGCAGGAGTGGAGGCCTCGCGTGCGGCGAGCCACATGCCATAACCGGCCGTTGCCCCGATAAGGCCGGCCCCCCGGACTGCCATGTCACGGATGGCGCTGGCGGCCCCGGCAACGGTGGTCAGGTCCAGCAATTCAAACTTCCAGGGCAGGCTGCGCTGGTCAATGATGCGGACGGCGTCGCCGTGGCGCCAGACAGTGCGGTAGGGGGTGCCGGAAACAAGCATGGCCGACTGAGAAGCAAGGTGCCCCGAGTGCAAGAACGATGTTGGGGCGAAGATGCCTTCCGCTGCGGCCGGGCTGCCGCTTGCATGGGGGGGCGGAACCGTCCACGTTGACGGATGGCCCCCCTGGCAGAAGATCTCATTTCCCTCATCGGCGCTTCGCGTGTTTCCACCACTGCGGAAGACCTGGCGACGCACAGCACAGACAAGTGGTTTGCCTCCAACCCGCCCGAGGTGGTGGTGCATGCCGAATCCGTCCAGGATGTGTCCAAGGTGCTGAAGTATGCCAACGAGCACCGCATCCCCGTGACGCCCCAGGGTTCGCGGGTGGGTTACGTGGGCGGGTGTGTGCCGCTGCGTGGTGGCATCGCCCTGTCTCTGGCAAAGATGAACCGCATCCTGGAAGTGAACACGGCGGACGGAGTGGCGGTGGTCGAGCCCGGAGTCATAACGGGGGATCTCCAGGCCAGAGCGCGTGAGCTTGGCTGGTTTTACCCGCCTGACCCCGCCAGCCTCAAGGAGTGCAGCCTGGGTGGAAACATTGCTACCAATGCAGGCGGGCCGCGCTGCCTGAAGTATGGCGTCACCCGGCACTATGTGCTGGGGCTGGAGGCCGTGCTGGCGGATGGCTCCATTGTGCGGGCGGGCGGCCGCTGCCACAAGAACAAGACGGGCTTCGACCTCGTGGGTTTGATGGTGGGCAGCGAGGGACTGCTGGGGGTCGTGACGCAAGCCACCTTGCGTCTGATTCCACATCCTCCCATGCGGGCCATGCTTTCCGCCGGCTTTGAAACGTTCGCCGAGGCGGCCAATGCCGTGCAGCGCATTCTGAACGCCGGGTTCCTGCCGAGCGCGCTGGAGATTGCGGACAAGTTCACACTGCGTGCCGCACGCGAGTATCTGGGAGAATCCGTTACACCGCAGGGGGATGCTCACTTGCTGGTGGAAATTGACGGGCAGGAAGAGTCAGTGAAGGGAGAACTGTTGCAGCTTGCCAAACTGATCCGTGAACTGGGCTGCACCACCCTCGAAGAGGCTTTGGGTGAAATGGAATGTGAACGTTTCTGGAAGCTCCGTCGTGAGTTCAGCTACAGCCTGCGGAACACGGGGCTGATCAAGCTCAATGAGGACATCGTGGTGCCGCGCAGCCGTCTGGTGGACCTGGTGGAATTTGCCGAGGCCCTGCAGAATGAATGCGGATTCCCCATCGCCAGCTTTGGGCATGCGGGAGATGGCAACATCCATGTCAACATCATGGTGCTGAGCATGGATGACCCGGTTCTCCGTTCCCGGGCTGAGGATGCGCTGGACAAGCTGTTCCGCCAGGTCATTGCCTGGAACGGAGCCATCACCGGTGAGCACGGTGTGGGCATCGCCAAAGGCCGCTGGTTTCCGGAAGCCATTTCGAGCGAAGCCCGCAACGTGCATTCACGTCTGAAAATGGCGCTGGACCCGAACGGCATCCTCAACCCCGGCAAGTTTGTGGTCTGAGCCCGCTCATCTCCGCTCCTTTAAAATGGCGGCGTAGCCGCTTGGAAAAAGTGCGGTCAAGAGTGACCGCGCTCCCCTCCCATGTCTGGCCGCATGGACGCCACCATACCGAAGTCACCACTCTTGACCCTTTCTTGACTACGCGGCCTTGACCTCTTGACCGTCTCGCATTCCCGTCCCATCTCGAGCTTTCACGCCACGTTTCACCACCCACCTTGACCGACTCACCATGTCCTACCAGAAAAACGCCGAAGCCCAGGGAATCGTCTTTGAAAAACAGACTCCTGGTTATCTCAACCTTTGCATCAAGTCCGGCAACCAGCTCATCACCTCCGGCCATGTCAGCGACCTGAAAGGAAAGCTGGGCGTTGACCTCTCGGTGGACGACGGCTACAAGGCCGCCCGCAACTGCGTGGAAAAGATCCTGAAGTCCGTCTGGAACACCCACGGTACGCTGGACGGCCTGCGCGTCATCAAAGTGCTCGGCTGTGTCAACTCCACTCTGGAGTTCACCGACCAGCATCTGGTCATCAACGGAGCCTCGGACTTGCTTCACGTCATTTTTGGCAAAGACGGCGACGGCTACCATGCCCGCAGCGCTCTCGGGTTTGCCCAGCTGCCCACCGGGGCTGCCGTGGAGGTGGAAGCCATCTTTGAGATCGTCGGTTGAGGATCTTCCCATCCGCAGGTTTTTCCTGCTTTTCCCACACCCGGTCTGCGGACCGGGTGTTTTCTTTTGGGGGCTGGCTTCAAATCCGTTTGAGCAGTCCTGCCGGGCACTGTTTGTTCCGCCATGAAAGAGATTTTTGTGGACCCGGACCTCACCCGCGTCGGTTTTGCCAAAAACCTGCTGGAGGCAGAAGGCATCGCCTGCTTCATCCGCAACGAAAACACCCGTACGCTGGGGCCGAGCGTGGCAGGCTTCAGTTACACGCAACTTCTGGACCCGGCCGTCTGCATCCTGGATGATTCGCAGTGGGAACAGGCTGCGGAAATCATTCGTACTCATTTCCAGAACACCTCCGTCGCGGAAGGAGCCGACTGGGAATGCGCTTCCTGCAAAGAAAGCAGCCCTGCGTCGTTTGATGTCTGCTGGAACTGCGGTTCCGCCCGCCCTGAAGCCTGAAACACTTTCAGTTATGAAATCCTGCCACCTTTTGCTCGGCATCCTCCTCTGCCTCGTTCTGCCCGCCGTGCACGGGGCCGAGGCCAAAAAGAAAGCCTCCATGCCCAAGGGCTTTCATGAATTGCAACCCGGCGATTCTGCTCCCGATTTCGATCTGCTGGGCATTGATGAGGAAAAGCACACACTGAAGGATTACGCGCAGGCAGAATGGCTCATGATCGCCTTCATGAGCAACCACTGCCCGACCTCCCAGGCCATTGAAGGACGGCTGAAGAAGTTTGTCAGCGACTACAAGTCCAAGGGGCTCAAGGTGGTGGCCATCAACCCAAATGACCCGGCCGGCCTGCGCCCCGACGAACTGGGCTATTCCAAGTACAACGACAGCTTCCCGGAAATGAAGCGCCACGCCAAAGAGCAGGGTTTTAATTTCCCCTACCTCTATGACGGCGAAACCCAGAAAACCGCCCTGGCCTACGGCTGCCTCGCCACACCGCACGTCTTCCTTTTCGACAAAGAACGCAAACTTCGCTACCAGGGTCGCTTTGACGATTCCCGCTTTGGTGATGACACAACTGTAACCAGCCCGGATGCACGCAACGCGCTTGAGGCCCTGCTGGCAGGTCAGGCCGTGGCAACACCGGTGACCAAACCCCACGGCTGCTCCACCAAGTGGATTACCAAGCGTGATGACGTGGTCAAGGATAACGAAAAGTGGGAAAATGGCGAAGTCACGGTGGAGCTCATTGATGCCAAGGGCGTGGCCGCACTCCGAAAGAACGACACCAGAAAGGTGCGGCTCTTCAATGTCTGGGCCACGTGGTGTGGCCCGTGCGTGAAGGAGTTCCCGGAGTTGGTGGCTACCTCCCGCAAATTCGGCCTGCGTGACTTTGAGTTCATCAGCATCAGCATGGACGACCCAAAATCCACCGCTGAAGTGAAGGCGTTTCTGGAAAAACAAAATGCCGTCGTGCCCGCCAAGCTCGCCCCGTCGCTCAAGGCAGAAGGTCGCAAGGGCAACGCCTACATCTTCAACGAAGCCAACAGCGACGCCTTGATTCAGGCCCTGGATCCCGAATGGCCCGGCCCCATCCCGCACACCCTCGTGGTGGCTCCTGGCGGCGAAGTCATTTACCGTCACAACGGCATCGTGGACGGCGACGAACTGCGCGAGAAGATCCTGGAGCATATGGGCCGGTTCTATGTGCCGGAGCCCGCCAAACCTTGACCCTCTGCAACATCCCGTCCTTTTCGCCCCGGCCATGAGACATCCCTTTGCCACCTGCCTGTTGCTGATGATGACGGCGGCTTCGTCTGTCATTGCGGAAGACAAACGTGCCCTCACGCCTAACCAATGGTTCCGAGAAGGCGTTCAAGCCTTCTTCAATGCGCAGCCCAAAGAAGCTGTCGCAGCTTTTGACAAGTTGATTGAGCTCACTCCGGAAGTGAAACCCCAGCTCTGGCAGCGGGGCCTGGCCCTGTACTACACGGGTGATTTCGAAGCCGGACGTGAGCAGTTTGAAGTGCATCAGACCGTGAACACCGCCGATGTGGAAAACGCGGCCTGGCACTTCCTTTGCGTGGCACGGCTGGAAGGTCTTGAGGCAGCCCGCAAGGCCCTGATCCCCATCGAAGGTGACACCCGGGTTCCCATGAAGCAGGTACACGACCTGTTCGCCGGCAATGGCAGTGCCGAAGAGGTGCTGAAAGCTGCTGAAGCGGGCGAAGGCGAAGACCTGCGCAATCACCGCTGCTATGCCCACCTTTACCTGGGCCTGTATTACGAAGCCCTGAAAGACGACGCCCGCGCGAAAGAGCACATGCTCAAAGCCGCACGCGACTACTCCATGGAGCACTACATGGGCATGTGCGCCCAGGCACATGTCAAGGTGCGCGGGTGGGACAAGTGAGACTGTCCGCGCGGCGCTCAGCCCTGCCGACGGCGTAACACAGCCACCCAGCGATCCACGGATTTGCCGGGGGCATCGGACAGCTCCCGCGAGGCTTTGTTACGTTTGTTGCTCACCACTTCCATGCCCAGAGCTTCCAGGGCCTTGAGCGCCAGTTTGTGCTCCACATCAAAATAGCTTGTGATCACCAGCATCCCGTCCGGCCTCAGCTTGGCGATGCCCTGGTCAAAGATCTTCTTCCACAGCTCCTGCCCGTGCCAGAAGTTCTGGTGGCGGAGGAACACGAGATTGAAGTCATCGCCTAACTCCTTGTGCTGATCGATCTTGGTCGCGTCCTCAATCAGGAATTTGGCCGGCAGGTTGGCGTGCTGTTCGCGCGCCTGGCGGATCTCGCGGATGCGGATGTCAGCCCCCACCATCTCGACCTGGCCACCGCCTGCGAGTTCCTTCCCCACCGAAACCAGCGTGCCCGCTTCATCGCAGCGGCCGCAGGCCAGGTTCAGGATGCGCATGTCACCCGCAGGCTTCAGGTTCGGTTCCAGCCCTTCCTTCAGCAAACCGCGCAGACGGGCCATGTCCTGCGCAAT
>DASWXG010000068.1:0-17190 GCA_036405615.1 Prosthecobacter sp.
CCACCGCCTACATCGGCAAATATCACATGGGTGAAAACAACGATGAGCCGCGTCCGGGTTACGACTGGTTTGTCACCCACAAGGGGCAGGGCAAGTACTTCGATACGGAGTTTAACCTCAACGGCCAGAAACGCGAAGTGGTGAAGGGCTACTACACCACCGTGGTCACCGATATGACTCTGGACTGGCTGAAGAAGCAGAGTTCTGAAAAGCCCTGGTGCATGTTCCTGGGTCACAAGGCCCCGCACAGTTTTTACACACCGGAGCCCAAGTATGAACACACCTTTGATAAGGTGCGCGTCCCCTACCCGGCCACGGCTTTCCAGATGGATGACAAACCCAAGTGGATCAAAGAACGCCTCTACACCTGGCACGGCATCTACGGGCCGCTTTTTGAGTGGCGCAAAAAATTCCCCGACGACCGCCCCGAGGCGGTGAAGGACTTTGAAAACATGGTGCATGGCTACTGGGGCACCATTCTCAGTGTGGATGACAGCGTGGGCCGCCTGACCGCCTACCTGAAAGAGACCGGTCAGTTGGCCAACACCCTCATCGTCTTCATGGGAGACAACGGCCTGCTGGAAGGCGAGCACGGCATGGTGGACAAACGCACTGCTCATGAGGCCAGTCTGCGCATACCCATCGTGGCCCGTTTTCCAGGCCTGAACAAAGAGGCCAAACAGGTGCCCCAGCAGGTGCTGACAGTGGACATGGCCCCCAGCATTCTGGAACTTTGCGGTGCCCCCGCCCTGCCCAAGATTCATGGCAAGTCCTGGGTGAATCTGGTCCGGACAGGCGATCCCGGCTGGCGCAAAAGCTGGTTCTACCACTACAACTACGAGAAGCAGTTCCCCTACACCCCCAACGTCCGCGCCGTCCGCACCAACGAATGGAAATACATCCACTACCCCCATGGCAACGGCAAGGCTGACCGCCACCTGGCCGAGCTGTATAACCTGAAGGATGACCCGGGTGAAACCAGGAACCTCATTGGCAAACCTGAACTGGCTGGCAAAGTGGCCGCACTTCAGGCCGAGCTTGCCAAACTCATGGCTGCCACCGGTCTCACACCGGTCAGTGACAAGATGCCCATCGACGAAGGCGTGAAGAGCGAACTGCCGGACGCCAAGATCCGGTAGAACAGTCACCTCCTGTCACGGCTCCCGGACGCCCTCTTTCCAGCTCATGCAACGGAAGGGGTGATCGTCAATCAGGTTCCCCTGGACCCCTTGCAGGCGGTCCTGGTGGTAGAACTGTACGCCGACATAATAATACACCGGGATGATGGCCGCCTGCTTGCTGATCAGGGTGCGTTCCGCAGTTTGAAAAAGCCCGTTGCGTTTCGGGATGTCCGGCTCGCGGGCTGCGGATGAAATCAGCGAGTCATACTCGCTGTTAGACCAGCCTGTGCGGTTGTTGCCGCTGCCGGTGATGAACATGTCCAGGAACGTGCTCGGGTCATTGTAGTCCCCTACCCAGCTGGACCGGCAGAGGTGGTAGTCCAGTTCGCGCATGGATTTCAGCCAGACTTTCTGCTCCTGCTTGGTCAGGTTCACCGTCACGCCCAGAGTACTCTGCCACATGGCCTGCAGCTCGATGGCAATGTTCCGCTCAATGGGAAGAGGAATGTAGAGATACTCCACCCGTGGAAATCCCTTGCCGCCCGGGAACCCCGCCTCCGCCAGCAAACGCCGTGCTTCCTCAATGTTGTGGTCCAAGCCAGGGGGTGGCTCGTAACCCTGGCCGGTTCCGGGAGGTGTCAGCCCCCAGGCAGGCGTCTCTCCCAGCTGGGTGATCTTTTCGACGATGCGTTTTTTATCCACCGCCAGGGCAAAGGCCTGACGCACGCGTGGATCGGTGAACGGTGCGCGGGTGACGTTGATGCGGATGAACCACGTCCCCAGAAACGGCCCTGTATGAAACCAGGGCTGCTGCTTGAGCTTTTGAGTCAGCGTGGGCGGCACCATGCCCTTGTCCATCATCAGATCGCACTGCCCGGTGTGGAAGTAACTCAGTGCCGTGTTCGCATCCTGCACCGGCTTCACCTCCACTGTCGCCATCTTCACATTCGCCGCATCCCAGTAGCGCGGATTCTTCCGCAAACGGATGTGATCATCCAGCTTCCACTCCTCCAGCAGATAGGCCCCGTTGGTGACGATATTGGCGGGCTTGATCCAGGCGGTTCCGTGCTGGCGGATGGTCCGCACGGGCACTGGAGCCAGTGTCACAAAGGACGACAGATCAATGAAATAGGGCGTGGGGTTCTCCAGTTCCACCACCAGGGTCTTTTCCCCTGCGGCGCGCACGCCCACTTTGGAAAAATCCGCGTCCAGGCCTTCGGCAAAGGCCTTGGCACCGCGGATAATGTACATCAGACTGGCATAATCCGCCGCTGTCGCAGGCTCCAAAGCCCGCTTCCAGGCCTCCACAAAATCCTGGGCCACCACCGGCTGGTCATCGGTCCAGAAAGTGCCCGGGCGAAGGTGAAAGGTGTAGGTCTTGCGATCCTCCGAGACATCCCAGCGCTCTGCCATGCCCGGCTCTGGCCGCCCCTCTTTGCTGACGCGACACAGTCCCTCAAACAAGGATGTCGCCAGCCGCATGGACACCTGGTCCGTGGTTAAAACAGGGTCCAGCGTCTCCGGCTCCGCGCTCTGGATGAACACAAGGTCCGCCCGTTCACGCTCAGGTGAACAGGCAGCCAGCCACACCGCACAGGCGGTCAGCAAAGGCAGACGGGAGAAAAAACGCATTGCCGCAGAATGGATGCGACCCGGCGGCGGCGCAAGGGATGCAAATGGCCGCAACATCCGGCCCTCCTCACCGTTTCCAGCGGCGCATGAAAACCGCCACCCTGCTCCTCCTTTCCCTTGCATCCCTCGCCCCTGCGGCGGAAAAGCCCCTGCTCGCCATTCCTGGCGAAGTGATCTATCAAAGCAAGCTCGACGCCGCGCCCGCCGCTCCGTGGAAGGCCGCCAAAGGCCAGTGGGAACTCAAAGACGGCGTCCTGCGCGGCAGCGAACTGGCCGCTGACAAGCATGGAGCCGTCACGCGCCTGCCTAACAAACTCAATGACTTCATCATTGAATATGAATTTAAATTCGAAGGGGCTCGCGCCACCAGTCTGTCCATCAATGCTGTCAAAGACCACATGGCGCGCATTAACATTGCTCCCAAGAGCATCACCATCCAGCGGGATGACAATGACCATGAAGGGCCCGACAAGGCGGTCATCTTTGCCCGTTTCCCGGCCGAACTCACACCCGGCACCTGGCACAAAGTCCGGCTCGAAATGGTAGGCGACACCATGCTAGGCCAGGTGGATGATCTCACAGCCTGGGGCAGCGATGCGTTGTTCAAAACGGTCAAGGCGAGCCCCGGATTCACCGTCGCCGGCCAGTCCGTGGACTTCCGCAATCTGACCATCCGCAGCGCCACCCTCAACCCCGCCTGGGAAGAAGTGAAAGCCACGCTGCCAAAACCGGGTGAAAAGGTCATTCCCGCCGCCCCAAGGGGCCAAGGCAAAGGAAAGGGCAAAGGCGCGGCGGCGGCGAAGAAAAAACAGGCGCAGACTGAGTAAACCAAATCCCCTTCTCTCTCCACACAGCCCGCACCGGCATTCCGGCGCGGGTTTTCTCTGCCCCGGTTGCGGGCAGGTGACCAAATCCGGCTTGCCCCCGGCAGCGCGCTGGACCAGTTAGGTTCAGAACCGCTTCTTCCATGCCTTATCCGCTCCCACCGTTGTCACAGATTCCTCCGGAGATCGTGGCTCTGACCGACTACGAACCCCTGGCCCGGGAACACCTGGGCGAGCAGGCCTGGGCGTATTTCAGCGGAGGCGCTGCGGATGAAATCACTCTGCGCGACAACCGCCTGGCCTACGATGGATTGAAACTCATTCCCCGCGTGCTGCGCGATATGAAGGAAGGCAGCACCCGCATCTCCTTGTTTGGCCAGGAATATGCGCACCCGGTTTTCCTGGCCCCCATTGCGTACCATCGCATGGCTCATCAAGAGGGCGAAATGGCAACGGTGCTGGGTGCCGCAGCCCTCAAAGCCGGGATGATCGTTAGCACCCGGGCCTCGGTCCCCATTGAAGACATCGCCCGTACCGCGCAGGCACCTCTCTGGTTTCAGCTCTACATTCAGCCGGACCGTGACTTTACCTTACAGTTGGTTCGGCGCGCCGAAGAATCAGGCTACAAGGCCCTGGTCCTCACCGTGGACGCACCGCTCAATGGCATCCGTAACCGGCTGCAACGGGCCCGTTTTCAAATGCCCCCCGGAGTGGAAGCCGTGAACCTCCGCGGCATGAAGCCACTGGACATGCGCCCGCGTCAGGCGGGTGAAAACGTCGCGTTTGGTTCCTTGCTGAACGATGCCCCTACCTGGGCGGACCTCGGCTGGTTGCTGCAAAACACCCGCTTGCCGGTGATCCTCAAAGGTGTGCTTTCGGCAGAGGATGCGGAGCTTGCCATCCAGCAGGGAGTCGCGGGATTGATCGTCTCCAACCACGGGGGCCGCGTGCTCGACACCACGCCTGCCACCCTTGATGTTCTCCCGGAGATCACGGCCCGTGTGCAAGGGCGCGTGCCCGTGCTTGTAGATGGCGGCATCCGGCGTGGTACGGATGTTCTCAAAGCCATGGCCATGGGCGCCAGCGCAGTACTCATCGGGCGGCCCTACATCTTTGGCCTCTCAGTCGCTGGCGCCGTGGGCGTAGCGCATGTGATCAATATTCTGCGGGCTGAGTTCGAGGTGGCCATGGCGCTCACCGGTTGCGCCACCACAGACCAGATTGGTCCGCATCTCCTCTGGCGGCGTCCCTGACCCGCCTCCTGCCCTCTTCATCCCCATTGTCACCTCGCCATGATTCGTGCTCTGCTCATCCTTCCTCTGCTAACTTTGCTCGCTGCTTGCAAACCTGCTGCGCCCGGCACCGCTTCCGGCCACGCGGGAAAAGCAGCAGTCACAGCCGCAGGCCCTCAGGTCTATGTGGCCAATTATCCCCTGCAGTATTTCGCCGCACGACTGGCCGGTGATCTCGTGGATGTTCATTTCCCGGCCACACCCGGTGAAGACCCGGCCTTCTGGCAGCCCGACGATGCCACCATCGCCCGTTATCAGGCAGCCGATCTCATTCTGATGAACGGCGCCAGCTATTCGAAATGGGTGGAAACCACCACCCTGCCCGATGAGAAAGTGGTCAGCACTTCCAGCAGCTTCTCGGACGGCTTCATCGAGATTCAGGACGCCGTTACGCACAGCCACGGCCCAGGTGGAGAGCACAGCCACAGCGGCACGGCCTTTACCACCTGGCTGGATCTCTCTCAGGCCATCCAGCAGGCCCAGGCAGTGGCCAAAGCCATCGAGCCCCTCGTGGCCAAGGACAAGGCTGACGGGATTCAAAAACGGCTGAAGGAACTTGCCGGCGAACTCCAATCTTTGGACAATCGTTTGTTAAACCTTGGCAAGATCCTGAACGGCAAACCGCTGGTTGCGTCACATCCTGTTTACCAATACCTGGCGCGACGTTACCAGTTAGACCTTCATGCTGTTCATTGGGAACCGGAAACCGTCCCGGATGACAAGGCCCTGGACGAGTTGCGCACTCTGCTGCAGAAACACCCCGCTCAATGGATGATCTGGGAAGACACCCCTGCTCCTGAAAGCATCCAGAAACTCGAAGCCATCCAGGTACACAGTGTCGTCTTCAACCCCTGTGGCAAAGCGCCTTCACAAGGCGACTTCATGACCGTCATGCAAGCGAACGTCAAGGCACTGGAAGAAGCATTTCAGAAATGAGCGAGATTGCCTAGGCATGGATTCACTCAATTGAATCCTCTCGGTTAAAAAAAGATATTATTTTCAATTGACGCTCTCAAGGTCTTGAAGCAGACTGCGGAGACTTAACTCCTTCGCCTTCCATGAAACTCCGGACCACAGCAACCATAACTTCCGCAGCCGCCCTCGGGTGTGCTTTGGAGAGTTATTGGCCCGCGACCGGAGCCGAGATTGTCGTCTTGCATTCGCTGATGAATGATCGATTCCCGGGCATGGCAGCCCAAGAGCAGAGCGGTTAGAGAACCGCAGGTTTCACGGAACCAGGCTTTCAAAGCCCTGCTCGCCCCACGAAGGCAGCAGGGCTTTTTCTTTGGGCCCGTTCCACACCGGCAAAGCTTTAGATCCCTACCACCCCCAACTCCAAATCAGCGAACCTCCCTTTCCCTAGCCCTAGTTTCCCATAGAGAAAAACAGACCGCATCCTGTAGATGCAGTCACAGACCGAAAGGTTTCCGGCGTCCGTTGCAACGGACGCCGGAGCCGAACCGAAACCGACAAAACTGGTCGGTAAACCGAAGACCCTGGCGCTCCTGTTCCAGCCCTCTTTTCGGCTGATATTCGGCGCTCATAACAACGTAGTTTTTCCTAAGCTCAATATTAGGAAACAGGGAAACTGCGCCCCCATTTCGACATCACGAAGAGGCTTCCTCAAGGTGTGCCATAAACACCCCAACATCCGCCGTGAAACCACCTGCGGGTGCGACGCCAGCGATGGACCCAACCATCCCGTGCGTGGCAGCGGTGTTCGTTCTTTTCAGGTGTGATGGACGATGAATCCATATTCATCCTCATCACGCCATGAATGGCCGCATGAGCCTGTCCTGCCCAACAGCGCAGGCTTTTGCGGCCATTCCAAACAATAAAAAAAACGGCGGTGGCAGACAAGCAATGCACAGGCCTCCAAAACCTGCAGATGTGGGCGCGATACCCACCCGCCGTGCCAAACTTTCATAGAGCGCGGGCCTCGGCAACAGAGGATCGCCCGCCACTTTTCAGGGAAAACAGGATAGCCCTTGAAAAGTTAGGCCCGGGCAGGTTGTCCCGGCCCGCGCTTTATGCTCCAGAGCCATCGGCTCCATCCAATCATGGGCTTGTAGTGTAGAAGATTGCACGGCTGGTTTGCACCCAGCAAGTGACGGAGCGTTACCGTCCCAGTCCACCATTTCTCGAAGCGGCGGTAGCTCGCTAAAGACGCGAATCTGGCTGTAACCCAGAAGTCTTCGGACCGGCACGGAGCATTACCGTGACGCCGCACCATTCCCCATTCTCAGGTCATGAAGAGGAACAGCAGACTCGTCTCCTTGTCAGGGAGAAGGCAGCGGGGGCAGCACCCGTCATGACCGCCATTCATTTCATCTTCAATACACGCAAGGTGTAACAGACTTGCATGTGCCGCTTCTAACGGCTGAGGTTCCAGGTGCAAATCCTGGTGCGGGTACTTTTTCAAAGGAGCACGTCCGGCATAGACGAGGAAACGGATTTGAAATCCGCTGCGCCTTCAAAGGCGTCCAGGGTGCAAGTCTCTGGTGCTCCGCCAATCAATTCAAACCAACGGCAGCCAAAAGTGGCTGCATCACTTTCTTCCCCTTCTGTAGCTCAACAGCAGAGCGCCCGGTTGATAACCGGAAGACCGTGGAGCGTCACCACGCAGAGGGACCATCATTTTATAATATTCTAATATCGCCGGATGGCTCAGACAGATGAGCGGCGGACTGAAGCTCCGCATAGGCTGGCGCGATACCAGCTCCGGCGGCCACTTTCCCTTTCATTCCCTTCGTAGTGTAACAGCAGCATTCCTCCCTGTGACGGAGACGGTGCCGGGGCAGGACCGGCCGAGGGAACCATTTCATTTTCCGCGTGCAAGACAAAGAGCCGAGTCAGCGGCCTGCAAAGCCGCCCTACCCAGTGCAAGTCTGGGGCATGCGTCCATTTACCTTCAATGAAATAGCGGGAACACCCGGAAGGGGCCTTTGACGAAAGGTCAAAGAAGCAGGTTCAACTTCTTCCCCAAACACCCTTTCAAACGGATGCGAGAGAGCCAGCAGCACTCGCTTGTTTTGGAAACAAGAGAAGCCCGGGCAGCACCGGGGTATCCGACTCATTTTCTGGTCTGTAGCTTAACAGTAGAGCACCGGGCTCATAACCCGGGTGGTGCAGGTGCAAGTCCTGCCGGACCGACTTCCCCCTTTTTTTTGCCGCACTGGCCCAACTGGCAGAGGCGCTGAGCTCAGACCTCAGAGGATCTTGGTTCGAATCCAAGGTGTGGCACTTTTCTTTTATCCGGCTCCGTAGCTCAGCAGACAGAGCAGCTGTTTACGAAGCAGCAGGCCGCAGGTGCGAATCCTGCCGGAGCCACTTTTGCCTTTAACTGGAAGACGAATCCGGCAAGTGCCGGAGACTCTTTGCTAAGGAGATCGGACGGCAAAAGGCCGCCTGGGGAGCATGACCTCCGTCTTCCGCCATTTCTTCACCGCCTAACTCTTTTTGTGGAGCGTGCGCAGGCATGTCAGCACCGTGTCGGCCATAGCACAGGTGCTGCGGGGATGTCCGCCCGCTCCACAGATGTTTTCCATGAAAAAGACCCTGTCGTCCAACGGCTCAGGACATCCGGCTTTCTACCGGGCAATACGGGTTCGAATCCCGTCAGGGTTGCCATTTCACGTACTAAAAGGAAAAACCTTCTTTCCAAATGGCTTTTTGCAACAGCCTCCAGGCCGTAAATTTCATTTCGCAATAACACGCAAAGCATTATGCGTAAACGTTTTACGACATCATTTTTTGATCGCATTGTTTGTTATGATACTTCATCATTGGGTATGCTGAACCTGCAAAGCCAGCTCTCAACAAAATCCACCCAAGCCATGAAAACGTACATCGCTACTGCGCTCCTTCTGGCCACTAGTTGCGCCTTCGCCGATCTTGCTGTTTACAATGGAGCCAAGGTCACCAAGACCACCTCCGCAGACGGTTCCGGAACTGTGGTGCAGAAATTCATCCAGGTTATTGATCTGGACACTTCCCAAGTTGCTGTCATCACCCTCGGCACCCAGCCTCCCCGCAAAAAAGTGTTTGTGGTGGAGCCGCTGGAAAGCGTGTTCAAGACCGTCGTCAAAGACGGCAAAACTAAACGGACGCTCACCGTGCTGGCCACTGCCAGCAGTTCCACAGATGTGGTTAGCGGAGTCACCGACGTCACCTCCTCCACGCAGGTGGGCGGCAATCTGCCTGTCAGTCTGAAGACAGGGCAGAAAACAGAACTGCCCAGAAACCTTCAAGGTGAGGCTTCCTGGGTCACAGGCGGCAGTACCACCACAGCAGCCGCCTATGTGGACGTCAAATCCACTGCGGTTTTGCAAGACAAGCTGAGCCGCATTATCAACGATGCCGGCGAAACTCTGGAGGTCGCTGTGGACCGTCTGGTGGATGATCTCGTGGCCAAGGGCTACGTTGACGCCACACCTGTCCCTGAAACGTAAACGGCCGCCGACACCGCCCGGACTCTTCATTTTCAGTTCTTTACGGCCCGCCCGCGCCCCTGCCCAGATGCAGGGCGCGGGAGCGGGCCTAACTTATTTTAGCCAAAGTCACACATTTGCCACTTGGCAAACCTCAATGTTAGGGCACGATTGTGGTCCAACATAAAGGAGCGAACACCGCGTCGTCCCTTCGTGCGTCAATTCCCGACCTTAGGAGCCAAAGCATGAATGATGTGTTGAACAAATCTACCGTACTGGTTTTGAACCGAAACTGGCAGGCCATCGGCGTCAAAACGCCAGCCGAAGCCTTCAGTATGATGGCGACAGGCAACGCCACCGCGCTGAACATTTCTGCCAATGATGACATGACCCCGGTGACCTGGGAGGACTGGGTGCGCCTGCCTGTGAGCCGTGGAGACAATGCCATCGGCACCGTTCACGGCCCTGTGCGCGTCCCCACGGTGCTGGTGCTTGCCCGGTTTGACCGCGTGCCACGCCGCAGGCCGAAGTTTTGCGCCAAGGCCATCTGGGAACGCGACGGCGGGGTCTGCCAGTATACCGGCCGCAAGCTGAAACCGAGCGAAGGCAACATCGATCACGTCGTTCCTGTTTCCCGTGGCGGCAAAAGCACCTGGGACAACTGCGTCCTGGCTGACAAGAAAGTGAACAGCAAGAAAGGCAGCAAGCTCCCTGAAGAAGCCGGTCTTAAACTGCTTCGCCGCCCTTCAGCCCCTCGCGAAGTTCCGGTGACGCAGCTGATCCGCAACACGCATCAGGTGCGCGACTGGGAGGTCTTTCTCGCTCACGCCGGGATCTTCCAAACCGACCGCGCGGTTAGCTGACAAAGTGCCTTTCTCTGGCAGGAGATTCCTGCCTGTCCGGGAAAGGCGCTGCCAAGTGTCGCGGGCTCAGATCCCGCCAAACCGTGCTTCACGCACCCTGACAATGGCATCGAGCATCGTGTCCGCCTCACCGCGCGTAGACGCGTCCAGGCTTGAAGCACTCCGGTTGTAACGGCGGTAGAGGAGCTTTAGCCGGGCATTTACCTGCTCGTCACTCATGCCTGGCTTGATGTCGCAAAGCTCTTCCGGTCCCGGACCTGCGGCAGGAGTCACAACGGCTTTTGAGGCTTTCTTGCTCACGGGCACGGGTGCCGCAGGCCCCTTGGCCACAGGTTGCACCACAGGCCGGGAGACGGGTTCATGCGCCGCGGCCGCCGGAGGTGGCGACTGCTGGGGTGCGGGTACCGGTGCCGGCTGTTGCTTGCCAGCCTGGGACCTGGAGAGAGATTGAAGGATCTTTTTAAACATGATGTTAGGCAGTCAGGGTTCTATTCAATGCGGATGGACCGGAGATAGGCGCTCTTCCTTTTGAGTTCTTCGTCCGTCAGCACCCCCGCGCCTTTGTAACTCACCGCGACTTCACGGCTGCGACCAGACTGCTTGTCCAGCACCAGGGCACGCACGCGCTGGTTTTCGTCATAACTGAAAGTCACTGCCACCTCGCATCCCTTGGGCCGGTTGGGCGGGACTTCCAGCGTGAGGCGGCCGATGACATCCACAAACTTCACGTCCTCGTCCTCCCCCTGGGTGATGTCCACCTCGATCACCCGTTCATTGTCCTCGCTCGTCTGGTAGACCTGGGTACGCGAACAGGGAATGGGAGTGTTCTTGGGAATAACCACCGAGTTCATCAGCTTTTCTTCACCTGTGGTCGCATTGTAAACCATGGCGACGGTGCCATAGCTGGCATTGCACACCTCCTGGATACGGCCCGACTTCTTGGCGAAAAGCGCCGCGCCCAGAGCCACGCATTCATCCACGTTGCCGCAAGACTTCGGCTCCTTGCCAAACACCTTTTGCAACACGGTTTTGACCTTCGGAATGCGCGTCGAACCTCCGACCAGCACCACATGGTCAATGTCCTTCTCGCGCAGTCCTGCGGAGTCCAGAGCCTGCTCCACCAGCATAACGGTCCGCGTCAGCATGTGCCGGATCAGGGTTTCAAACGATTCGCGGGTCAGGTCAATGCGGGCAAGTCCATCATTCTTGTCGTTGGCCACGGTGTCATTCACCCGCTGGAGTTTGGAGAGCATTTTTTTGGCATCCTCCGTCGCCAGAAGGACACGGCGGCGGTGCCGCTCGTCACTGTAAAGACTGGCGCCCGTCTGGGCTGCATACTGGTCCGCATAAGCACTGAGAAGCATCTCGTCAAAGTTGCTTCCGCCGAGGTGCCGCGCCCCCTCGCTGGTCAGGATACGGATGTCATCCCCTTCCACCTGGAGGATCGTCACATCCAGTGTCCCGCCCCCAAGATCGTAAACCAGCACACGCCCCTGCACGCCCTGGCTGTGGGCATAGTACACGGCAGCAGCGGTAGGCTCGTTGACCAGGCGCTTGACCCGCATGCCCGCCATCTCCGCTGCCGCGATGGTGCTCTTTCTCGCCAGTTCGTTAAAGTTGGCCGGAACAGTGATCACCACCTCCTCGATCTCCCCGATGATTTTGGAACAGTCCCGTTTCAGCTTGGCCAGGATCAGTGCCGAGATCTCCGCCGGTGTCCATTTCCTGCCATCGATCTCCACCAGATGTTCCGGGTCATCCATATGCCGTTTGATCTGGAAGACCGTCCGGTCTGCCTCGCCTCCATCCCTGGCCGGGCTGCCCACCAGCTTCACGTCTTCATGGGCTTCGAAAAAGACGACTGAAGGAGTAAGCCGCTCGCCATCCGCATTGGGCACGATCTCGGGGTTGCCATCAGGTTTCAAATAAGCCAGACCCGAGAGCGTGGTGCCAAGATCAATGCCAACGTATTCTGCCATAGTGAGTGATGAGGAAGGATGAAACAGATAAGGGGGTGAAAAAAAAGGCGCGTTACTGGCTGGATGTTTTCACCTCCACTTTGCGCAGGATGAACTCATGCCCCTCCTGCCGGGAATAGACAAAGCCGGAACGGCAGCTTTCCACCACCTGCGGCCTGTTCTGCCCGGGGACGGAATCCACCACGGTGATGCGCTTTCTCAAGTCCAGGTCCACTTCAGTCCCGGCCGCCACGTCAAACTCGCTGATGCCGTGCTGAAGCAGGATATCCTCAAAAGAATGCCGCAGCGTGCGAAGCTGGGATACCACGTCGCCTCCATTGTAGCCGGCAAAACGCACCGTCAGGGCATCGATGAGATCCATGCGCTTGATCAGGTCATGCGCGAACATGACGACGGTGGACTCTTCGGTCTCCAGTCCTTTGCGGAGCACTTCGTGCTTCTCCTCCAGCTCTTCCAGCTGGCTGCGCAGGCGGGCTTCCACCTCTTTCCAGTGGTTTACCTGGGCCGCCACCTCTGTCTGCTCAGAGTGGAGGCGCTGAAGATCAGCCAGCTCCGCATTCAGTTTTTCTTGCCGCTCGGCCTGCTGCCGCATGCGCTGTTCCATCTCATCCAGACGCTGCCATTGGGCGGCCTCCTGAGTTTTGAGCAGAGCTGCCTTTTTCTCAGCTTCCACCAGGAAGGAGGCAAGATCCGTCTCATGTGCGGCACGCTCGCCCTTCAGCTGTTCCAGGCGTGAGCTTTCGCGGTTTAGCGTCTCCTGCATGGCGCTCATTCTCACCTGCACGGCCAGTTCTTCCTCGCCGGCCAGACGCAGGGATTGGGACGTTTCTTGAAACCTGGCTTCGAGACCGGACAAAGCCGTACTGCTTCTCTCCGTATCCTGCCGCAGGGTCTCGGCCTCCCGGTTGAGACGCATCTCCTCCATCCTCAGAGATTCCACACGGTCCAGCCGGGTTCTCAATTCGGCCTCCGCTCCATCCGCCTGGGTCCTGGCGGCCTCAGCACGCTGGCGGGCTTCCTTCACACTCTTGTCCAGTTCCTGCAAAGTTTGTTCGGCCGTGCGGGAGGCGTCCTGGGCGGCCTTCAGGCGCGCCGTCTCGCGGTCTACCTCTTCCTGGGCCTTCATCAGGCGGTCAGAGCGCATCTGCCAGGACTCCTCCAGCTGTGAAATCTGCTGCTGCAGCTCCCCCAGTTTCTTGTTCGAGTTTTCCGTGGTGATGTTCAGCCGCGTGACAAATTGCGAAGCTTCCTCCCGCTCCTTCGTCAGCCCCGCCACGAGCGCCTGCAACCCGGCGGCCTCCGTATGCAGAGCAGGGATTTGCTTCCTCAAGGTCTTCTCTTCCTCCTTGGTGCGGGCAGCCACCAGGTCTGCCTCCTGGCGTCGTGCTTCAGTCTCTGCAAGCAGCGCTTCGGCCGAGTGAACGCGGACTTCAAGATCTGCCAGACGGTTTTCTTCGGCTGCCACCTTGCGGGCCAGGCTTGCATCCTTTTCCTCCATTTGGCGGACGTCCGTCTCCAGACGCTGCACTTCCTGCAGGACATTCTGCTGCTTGCGGGCGATGTCCTGCAGCCGCATCTCCTCCGCCAGCCTCCGGGCTTCAGCATCTTCCAGATTCTGCAACGTAGCCTTGTGGCGGGCTTCTTCCGCAGCCAGGGCGGCCAGGCGCCCTTCCCCGGCGGTGATGTTCTCCTGCAGAGCCTTCGCGGCAGCTTCCGCAGCCTCTGCACTGGCCAGGGCAGATTTCAGCTGCACTTCGGCTTCCGTCCGTTTGCCCTCCAGTTCCTTCTCCAGCCGTGAGGACTCGGCCCTCAGCTCTTCCGCCTGTTCAGCAGCAGCCTTCCGGTCTGTCTGGGTTTTCTCCAGAGCGAGGGCAGTGGTCTGCTTGTCTCGCAACAAAGCGGTCATCTCTGCCCGCAGGCTTTCCGCCTCTTTCTTCAAGCCGGGCAGCTGTTGCGCCAGGACGTCATGCTCCCGTGACAGGGCCGAGTGAGCCGCCACCAGCGCCTCATGCTCCTGGCTGGCCTTGCCCAGTTCGCCACGCTGGCCAGCCAGCTTCTGCTCCAGTGCTTCCAGTTCCGCTGCGCGGTCTTCCAGTTCAGCATTTTTGCGCGCGAGCTCAGCCGAACGCATCTCCTGCGCCGTCAGTTCCTTCAACGCCGTGGCCAGCCCCTGCTGAAGCGTTTCCGTCTCCGTCCGCAGGACCGGGATGCGCTTCTCATAGCCTTCGCGTTCTTCTTGCAACCTGGCCAGGGCGGCAGCTTCCAGTTCCGCCCCTTGTTGGGCCGATGCCAGCGCAGCTTGAACCACCGCCAGCTTCTTTTCCGATGCTTCCCACTCAGGCAGGCGTTTTTCGTGAGCAGCCTGTTTTTCCTGCAAATCGGTCACTCGTGCTTCCGCACTTGCCTGCTTGTCGGCCAGTTCTTTCGCCTGCTGTTCCAAAGTCGCCGTTTTCTCCAGAGCAACAGCCAGAGATGCCTCGGCCTCTTTCAGGTTGCGGACCGCCTCATCCGCTTCGGTGGAGACGGACCCGTGGCGTTCTTCAGCAGCCTTGACCTCTTTTTCCAGAGTTTCTCTGCGGGAAAGCAAAACCTTCGTCAAGGTGTGCTGGGCCTGGCCTTTGTCCCTCGCAGCCAGCAGGGCCGCCGCGAGACTTTCCTGCTCCTGCCGCAAGCGGTCAGTAGTTGCAGCCAGTTCGTTTTTCTGCCGTTCCAGATCTCCAAAAGCCTCGCGCGCGCTGGTAAGCCGCCCTTCCGCCGCAGCAACCTCTTCGGCCTGACGCGACATCTGGGTGCAGCGGGCCTCAAGTTCCTGAAACTCGGCCATCCGGGCGCGCCACTTCGCTTCCGTTTCCGCCAGTTTCAGGGACGCCTCACTCTCGCGTTGTGCTTGGGCCGCCTGGAGTTCAGCCGCCCTGGCCTGCAAAACTTCCACCTCCGCAGCAAGACCTTGTTTCGTGGCCAGAAGGGCTTCCTGAGCACGGGCGGATTCAGCCTCCAAGGACGCTTTTTCTGCGGCTCGTGCCGAGACTTCCCCGGCACGCTTCTCCAGCACCGCCAGATTTTCCGCCGCTTGCTGTTCCTTGTCAGCCAGTTCAGACAGCACCTTTTCTTGGGCGCCCCGCCGGGCCTCCATCTCGGTCAAGGAAGTCGTGACCTGATGCAGCGCTGCCTCTTTGAGCGTCAAGGCCGCCACACTTTCCTTCAGCTTCTGTTCTTCGGTCCCCAGGTCTTCAATCTGCCGTTTCCGGTCATTCAGCCGGGTTTCCAGAGCTTGGAGATCAGCCGCCAATGTCTGGCTTTGCTCTTCGCGTTTCCTCTCCTCGTCCGACACGGCCGGCGGTTTCACCTCTTTCGCGGCAGCAACTTGCTGCCGCAAGTCGGCCAGTTCAGCAATGAGCGCTTCCTTGTCCTTGTGAGCAGCCGCGCGATCACTGTTGGCCTTTTCGGCATCTGCATGCAGGCTGTTTAAACTGGTTTCGGCCGTGGCGATTGTGGTCCGCACTTTCTCCAGCTCGCTGCGGGTGGACTCCAGCTGGCTGTCCAGATTCGCAGCTTCCCGGCGTTTGGTTTCCAGGCCAGATACTGAAGCCCGGACGTCCTGGCATTCGGCCTTGATGGCCGCCAGCTGGCTGGCCGCTTCGGCCTCTGCTTTGCGCTGCTCTTCGGCGCGTTTTTCCAGCGTGCGCACCTCCTCCCGCAGACGGGATTCTTTTTCGTTTTCAGCACGCAGCAGTTCACGCTCCTGCTTCAGTTTGTCCACCTCCTGCCGCAGTTCTTCGGCCTGCTTCAGCACCGCCGCATCCATGGCAGCGGGGCGCTGGATCGGTACCGCGCTGGCCGCCATGACCGGCCCTTTGTCTGGCTGGGCGTCAGTGCGCCCCAGGGGCATCGCCCGCGCACTGTCCCGTGACTCAGCATCGTTGCCCTGGGCAGCCGTATCCCGCGCAGGCACCGACTCCGTATCTCCACGCCTGCCATCCACCCTCGAAGGCTGGCCCTTGGCAGGTGCAGGCAATTTCGCTGGCTCCGTATCGGGGGCGGTTCCCCGTGGTGCTCTTTCACGAAAACGGGACTCCAGCTGGCCAAAGCGGATTTTGTCTCCGCCCTTCACCCGGGCACGCTCAACCCGCTTGCCATTGACGAAGGTTCCGTTGGAAGATTTCAGGTCCACCAGTTCGTATCCACCATCCGTCTGCCTCACCAGTTCTGCGTGAAAACCCGAGATATAGGTATTATCGATGACAATCTGGTTTTTGACATCTCTGCCGATGGACAGCCTCTCCTCGAGTATGTCGAAGACAAATTCGTTTCCATCGTTGAGATTGAAGGCCAAATACGGCATGAAACAAAAGGAGGCGTAGCGGATTCTGAGATTAATTTTGGATAATCATTGAATCAATCTTAATAAAATTGGCATCGCTTCCAGACCGGCCGGAGCGCTATCATTTTGTCACTGCACCAAAACTGCCAGACTCCATACCGTTTACCAAAAATGAATGTCCGCAGATTTCTAAAACTCCTGGGCGGTTTCGCCATGCTTTTTGCCCTTCCTTCCCAGGCCGCCACCGTCAAACTGACGCCTGCTCAGCTTCAGCGGGTGGGACAACGCATCTGGCAAAATGAATGCGCAGGCACGGTGGCCGGCCTGACGAGTTGGAACAGCGGTGAAAATTTTGCATCTCTGGGCATCGGACATTTTATTTGGTATCCTACAAGCAACAAAGGCCCATTTGAAGAGAGTTTCCCTCCGCTCGTCGCTTTTTTGGAGAGCCGCGGAACCGCCATGCCAGCCTGGGCCAAAGGCAAATGCCCGTGGCCGGACAAAGCATCTTTTGAAGCCGACAAGGGCGGCTCCCGCCAGGTCGAATTGCGGGGCATCCTGGCCAAAACAGTGGCATTGCAGACCGAATTCATCATTGCCCGCCTTCAACGTGCTTTGCCCAAGATGCTGGCCACCACCAAGAAACCCGCCCTGGTACAGGCCCACTTTGATGCATTGCTGGCAACCCCGGAAGGTGCCTTCTGTCTGATCGACTACGTGAATTTCAA
>DASWXG010000069.1:0-4758 GCA_036405615.1 Prosthecobacter sp.
GCGTCAGATGTACAGCGGTCCAGGTCATCAATGATGATGACTAAACGTCGTTTCCGGTTCTCTTCGCCTTTACCACCCTCCTCTTTCTCGTCACCGAGAAAGAGGGAAATTGCCAGATCCAAATTCTTGTGAAGCATCTCACTTTTCAGCGGCTCCGCCATTAATCGTGCCTGTCGCGCATCACCCGCCGCCCGGACATGTTTGCCCACATCCGCCATCTGGGCCGAAATCTTACCCACCAATGGAAGCTCCACCTCCGCCTGGATGCTGCTGATGATCTCATTGGTGGAGGCAAACAATCCTTTCACAAACACCTCCGCGCCATGCTTCATCGTCTCCCAAAGTTTCTTCGCACGCTGCTCCCACTTATCCCCCGTCAGTAGTTGGGAACGAATTTCATGAAGGAGTGCAATAACAGGCTCGGGCTCATGCTGGTACCGCCACGCTTCAAACCAGACCGCACGAATGTTTTCATCCGTCAGAAACTCATCCGAAGATCCTTGATCCGTGCGGGAAAACCGCTCTTTCCATTTGGTCTCCGTCAGGGCCTTTTTCTGAGGAATTTGCAAGTTGCCCGGACCTGAAAGTGTAGCCGTCTGCCTCGGCACCTTCTTTTCGATCCGCCAAAAGAGATTTTGCAGCAGGCTGGTCTTGCCGCTACCCCAATCCCCCTCCACGCCCATCACTTGTGGCAGCGGCGCGAACTTAATCGCCTCCAGAAGGCGGCTCGCCAGACGGCTGCGATTGAGCTTGTCCTGGTCACTGTGGACAATCGGGACATCGTCACAAGGATGATAGTGAGTCATAGGGATACGGAGCGGGTGTCTATGGAAAAGAATGCCGTGCCATCGGCCAAGCGATCCCTCCAACTCTGAGCAAGACCGCGCATGGTTGCAATGAACACTTAAATACATTCAGGAGTATTTTTCTACGCAGTCCTTCCCCGGCCACGGAACACGGCCGCTCAGTCCATCCTCTAAAACACCGCATTTCTGGATGAAAAGCGCACCCGGCCCGCGTTTCCACAGCGCATCTCATTCCGTCTCATTCCCTCCCGCGTCCTCGCCCGCCCATGCGCTTTCAGTTTTCCCGCCGCCAGTTCTTCACGGCTCTCGCAGGCCTAACCACCTTTGCATTCCACACCTCCTCCGCCAATGCCGCAGAGCCAGCCTCCGGCCCCCTGGTGGTGAAGCGCGATGTGTTTTACACCGCAGCCCAAGACAAGCTGCAAGCCCTGGACCTCTACGCGCCCGCCGGGGCAAAAAAGCAACCCGTTGTCCTGTGGATCCACGGCGGCGGCTGGAAGGGAGGCGACAAAGGCAGCGTGCAGAAAAAACCGCAGGCCTTCACCGCCCAGGGCTACATCCTCGCCTCCGCCAACTACCGCCTGCTGCCCGCCGCCACCGTGCAGGACAGCATAGCAGACCTCGCCAAGGCCGTCCGCTGGCTGCATGACCATGCCGCTGAGTATGGCGGCGACCCGAACAGCATCCTCGTGCTCGGCCACTCCGCCGGGGCGCATCTCGCCGCGCTGCTGTGCACAGACCACCGCTACCTCCAGGCCGAGGGCCTTTCCCTCTCCCTGCTGAAAGGCTGCGCACCGCTGGATGTCTCCGCCTATGACATCCCCAAACGCCTCCAGGAAGGCGGCAGCGCAGGCATCACCGCCAGCTTCCTCAGCGTCTTTGGCGACAGCACCGAAAACCAGCGCCAGCTCTCCCCCGTCACCCACATCGCCCCTGGCAAAAACATCCCGCCCTTCCTCATCTTCCACGTCGCCTCGCGCGACGACACCAAGGCCCAGGCCCACTGGCTGCAAAGCAAACTTCAGGCCGCCGGCATCCCCGCCCGCGTCCACGCCGCCGAAGGCAAAACCCACGGCAGCATCGGCAGCGACCTCGGCCTCGACACCGACCTCCCCACCCAGGAACTCTGGAAATTCCTCCACACCGCCGCCCCCGCCCCTGAAGCCGGGAAGTGACCCCGCAACGGCTCACCTAACCAACAATGCACCAACACGCAGCAGAAGTTGGCGGTGGTTGGCGGTGGTTGGCGGTGGTTGGCGGTGGTTGACGGTGGTTGACGGTGGTTGACGGTGGTTGACCGTGCTTGACCGTGCTTGGCAGGATCAAGCTTCCCCGCGACAGACCCGCGCGGGTGGATGGCCTCTAAAGCCTTTGAAATGGTTCGATAGCCACCGCTAGAGCATGCCTTTGAGAGGAGCGCGCTCAACTCCGCTCACCGTAGGGCGTGGTGTGTCCGGCGCAGAGGATGCCGCTGCGCCTTTGGATGCCACCGCCGGATTACCCGCCTTCTGGGAAGATGCCGCCGTCCCCCCGATGCGGAGCGACAAAGCCGCCCCCTCAGACATCGAGAGGAGCGCGGTCACTCTTGACCGCCTTTTCCATTTACGCGGCCCCGCCACCACTTGAAAGAAAGCGGAGAGCTGCGCAGCCGCGCCGCGCAGCGAATCTCCGCGCTCCTCTCGCGTTGTTCTATCACCAGCTTGATGGGATCTAGATGTATTCAAAGGCTCCGAACAAGGCCCCCCGTTCTTCCGAAGACACGCTCAGGGCCGGCCAGTTCTTTCCCCTCACACCTTGTGGACCGCCGCCCCCTCGCCCGCCCCCTGGCCCACCCTCACCTGCATTTGCTCCAGCTTCGCCCGCACCGAAATGCTGTCCCGGTTTTCACTGGCCTTTTTGCCCTGGCTAAAAAAGCTGTCCGCCAGGTCCTTGTGCGTCTGGTCCACCTGCTGGACTTTCGCGTCCACCGCCTGCGCCGCCAGTTCCCGTTGCTGGCCCAGATCCAGCAGCTTCTTCGCCTCCAGTTCTGAAGGCTGGGGCAAAGAATCCACCCGCTGCTGCTGCACCTTCACCTGCTCATCCAGAGCCTTGAGCTTGTCTTGCAACCCTTCCAGTTCGGCCTTGCCCGCATACCATTGAGCCGTCAGCTCCAGCGGCCCGCCGGACATCTCCGCCACAGACTCCTTCATCACAAAGCGGTTCGCCTTGTCCAGATAATCCAGCGCATACTGCAGATCCATAAACGCCACAGAATCCTCCCGGTACCCGGAAACCTGGATCTCCCCCGGCAGCCCCTGCCCCGCAGCCTCACCCGCAAAAGCGTCCAGAAACTTGCCCGCGCTGCCGCAGTTGGCCAGCTTGATCTTCGGCTTGCCATGGTCCAGCTCCGGCTTCAGATCCCCGTTCAGGCGGGCCACCACTTCATTGGCCTCCAGTTCAGGCGAGGGTTTCCCAGACCCTGAGCTGATGGACGTATCCCCCTTGTCACCATGGCCGGTGACATTCACAGAATCCCCTGGGCGAAGCTTGAGGTCCAAATTCTCCGGCAACTTCCCGTGCTGCAGGATGAGCGGCGTCTTTCCCGCCGTCGTGTTCAGCACCGCCGCCTGCTGCTCCGCCGTCAGCGCGCCGAAGGCCTCCATGAGGTTATCCGGAGTCACTTGTTTCTTCTCCTCTGCCGCCCCCGCACCACCCACAGCGGCCAGGTCCAGCTGCGCCTGCACAGCCTTGCCAAAGGAGCGCAGGGTCAGGTACTCCTGCTGGCTCTCCACCTGCGCACGGAAAGTCGTCTGCCCCTTCTGCGTCTGCTTCACCGTCAGGACATCCTCAGACTCCTTGAAGGGAATGTACATCACACTTCGCGAACCCTCGATTTTGTCCCACGCCGGGCCGCGCTCAGCCAGCATTTTCCGCACCTCCTCCAGCAGCCGTTTATTGTCAGGTTCAGGCATGGAGCCACGCAATTCATCAAACTCCTTCCCGCAAATTCAAAAAATAGAATACAAAGTTAAACTAGACCTACATACTCATTCCCAAAACCGAAGCTCTCCCAATCTCTCCCGAGCAGAGCCCCGGGGCCCCACCTCCATTTGGTCGTGGGTTCGAATCCCTCCCCGGGCAAATAACCGCCACTTTGACAAAGTCCGCCCCCGCCATCTCCGTATCTCCTCCCATGCGCATGCGTCTCCACTCCCTGCTTTTCCTCCCCCTCCTTGCCGCCCTCCCCCTCACCGCGCAGGAAACCAAGCCCCCAAAGCCTGCAATTCCAACAGCAGCGGGCTCGGCCGCCAAAGCCGAAGCCCCCGCGCCTAACTACACGTTCTACGCGGAGTTTGTCCGCGTAGTGGATGCCAACACCGTCGCCGTGAACATCGACCTCGGCTTCGGTGTCTGGACCCACAACCAGAACCTGGACCTCCAGGGCCTGCCCGAACCCGCGCCCCTGGCCACCGAAACCGCCGAACAAAAAGCATCGCGATTGAAGATGGCCGCCCGCCTGCGTGACCTCTTTGCCAACCGCAGCGAACTCATCCTGCGCACCACCAAGGACAAATCCACCACGCCCCCCCGCTACCTGGCCACCTTCTGGGCCGACGGCGAAAACCTCAACGAAGCCCTGCTGAAAGGCGAGTGAGGAGAGGCCTTGGAAAAGCTGAAAATTGAAAGCTGAAAGCTGACATTTGAAAGCCGGAAACGAAGGACAAAGAGCAACGCCCCCGCCACCGAATCCAGGCCAGCTGCATCGCGCATCCAAGTGAGGCGGGCACTCCTGCCTGCCCGGCTTCCAGCAGAGGATCAGCCAACACGCAGGCTGCGCGGACTTCCCATTCCCGCCCCCCGGGGCTCAAAACCACCGCTTGACCACCGCTTGACCACCGCTTGACCACCGCTTGACCACCGCTTGACCACCGCTTGACCACCGCTTGACCACCGCTTGACCACCGCTTGACCA
>DASWXG010000070.1:0-5788 GCA_036405615.1 Prosthecobacter sp.
AGGCGGCGCAGCTGACGAGAGCCAGCGAAAAGAGACACAAAAACCAGCGACAAAAAAACATGCCGGGTCAGCTTTTACACAGAGAAAGGAGTTTCGTCACTCCTGAAAATTAAGAAAACTGTCCCAGTGCTTCATCGGTGGGAGATTCCGGTTCGTTGTCGTCCGGAGACCACGCCTTGTAGGGTGCAAATGAACCCTGTTTCAAAAACCGCTCCACTGCTCGCAGCACTTTCGGCTGCCACATCATGAAAGTGTGGTCCACCGGGGCCACCATAAAGTCTGCCTGACCTTCCACCCAACCGCCTGCCACGGTGACGATGCCGTCGGACTCGGGGCCCAGCAGATCCCGGAACAGGGTGATGACGGGTCTGTTGCCCATGATGATGCCGGTCTCCCTGGGCACGGGACCGAGGCGGCGGGGAGTGCTGTCTTCATTGGCTCCCAGCTCATCCACCACGGGACCCAGGAGCCTGCGCAGCAGGCCACGGCCGGCCAGTTGCTCCAGCACCTCGCTACCCTGGTTAGGCGGGCCCAGCATGACGGTGCGGCCGAGGGGAAAGCCGGGATCGCGGTCCCGGGCCCAGGCGCGGAAGAGGATGCCGCCCAGCGAGTGGGTCACAAAATGCACATGCCTGCCCGGTGCCGGTTGCAGTCTGGCCAGCGCCGGTACCAGCCAGCCTTCCACCGCCGCCTTGACGGAGACTTTGCGGGAAGGGTAGCTCACGCTGACCACCCGGTAACCTGCCCGCAGCAGCCAGAGGCGGACCGCCAGCAAGCTGCGGGGTGTACGCCCGAGACCGTGGATCAAAACCACGATGTCTGACGGAGGGCGCTTCATAGGACCAATCTCCGCCTCTGAGGGGAAAGCGTCAACTGCCCACGGTGTAGGAGAAAGGCCGGTCAAGAATCGTCAACCATCCAGCAAGAATGGGCAGCAGCACCGCATTGCCTGCCTGCCGGACGTTGGGAGATGCTGGCCGGGAACCACTACCATGCCGACCCATCGCATCATCCAGCTTGTCGCCAGCGGCGATCTCCGCCTTTCTGCCAACCAAACCTGCTGGCCCGCGCAGAAGGCCATGGAAGACGCCCTGGCCAAGGCCCTGAAAGCGGAAGGCTATGAGGTGAAACGCGCCCACCCATACGATGCCAGGAAGAAACATGGCTTCATCGCCAGCCAGCGAGAGGGCATCGAGGTGTTCCGCCACATTGATCCCGAGGCACCGCTGATCGTGGCGGAGGCGGTGTGGCAGTATTCGCACCATGTGCTGGCGGGTCTCACCACCCACCGGGGACCGATTTTGACGGTGGCGAACTGGAGCGGGCAGTGGCCGGGTCTGGTGGGCCTGCTGAACCTGAACGCCTCCCTGACGAAGGCCGGCGTGCGCTACTCCACGCTGTGGAGCGAAACTTTTACGGACAGTGTTTTCAAAAACGGTCTGCGCGAATGGCTGGCCACCGGCACGGTGACTCATGACCAGTCGCACGTGAAGGATCTCTCTCTGCTGAAACTGCCTGGCGAAGAGGAGCAGCTGGGCCGCGACTTCGGCCGGCGTTTCCGCACCGGCAAGGCCATCTTCGGTGTCTTTGACGAGGGCTGCATGGGCATGTACAACGCCATTGTCCCGGACGAGCTTTTCCATGCCACCGGCTGTTTCAAGGAGCGGCTCAGCCAGTCCACGCTGTATGCGGCGATGCAGACCGTCGGCGATGCAGACGCAGAGGAAGCTTTTGCCTGGCTGAAGAAGAAGGGATTGCAAATGCAGTTAGGCCAGGACGAGGCCACGGAGCTCACGCGTCCACAGGTTCTCCTCCAGTGCAAGATGTACATCGCCGCTGTGCGTCTGGCGGATGAGTTCGGCTGCGATGCTGTCGGCATCCAGTACCAGCAAGGTCTCAAGGACCTCACTCCGGCCAGCGATCTGGTGGAGGGCCTTCTGAACAATGTGGACCGCCCGCCCGTGCGCAGCGCGGATGGAAAACGGGTGTTGTTTGAAGGTGAGGCTCTGCCGCACTTCAATGAAGTGGACGAGTGCGCCGGGCTGGACGGTCTGGTCACCTACCGTCTGTGGAGGGAGCTGGGTTTTGCCCCGGAGAACACACTGCATGATCTGCGCTGGGGCCAGAAGTATGGCGATGACTATGTGTGGGTGCTGCTCATCAGCGGGGCCGCGCCGCCTGCGCACTTCATCGGCGGCTGGAAAGGCGCCAGCACGGAGCGGCAGCCCTCCATGTATTTCCGCCTCGGCGGCGGCACGATGAAGGGCATCAGCAAGCCAGGGCACATCGTCTGGAGCCGTGTTTTTGTCATGGATGGCGCTCTGCACTGCGACATCGGCGTGGCGGAGGTGGTGAAACTGCCCGCTGAGGAAACCGAACGCCGCTGGCAGGAAACCACGCCGCAGTGGCCCATCATGCACGCGGTGCTGAAGGGCGTGACACGGGACCAGATGATGGCCCGCCACAAGTCCAACCACATCCAGGTGGTCTACACGCCTAACGAAAAGCAGGCTCACCGCGCGGCGCGCATCAAAGCCGCCGCCATGCGCGAGCTGGGCCTCCGCGTGGCCCTCTGCGGAGATGTGAAGCTGGGGTGAGTTGAACCGGAAAACGCTGAGATACCGCCAGGCAAAGGAGTCCTGGGAGGTATTCTTTGTGGGAGAGATGCTGCATCCAGCTTGTAGCTGGCAGAGCGGATGATTCCGTTTTGCCAGCAGGCCGGAGAGATTGTTGTGAGCTTGCCGTGCTGCCCACTTGTACCGGGCTAAAGCCCTGGGCTACTTTGCCTGGCGGCCATTCCCACGATGAAGCCTCTTGTGAGCCGGGCTTTCTTGGGATTGTCTTCGATATACTTGCGGAAGTGCTCCAATTGCATTGGATTGCGGACGATGTGATCGAAGGTTTCCTGCTGCCACAGCTGCCCCGTCCGGCCTACCAAATGGTTGATGTCAAAAGCGCTGCCGCCTTTCCAGTGGCGGACGATTTCGCCCAGATTGGTCTTGCCCAGAGGTTCCACCAATGCGTGGAAGTGATTGGGCATGATGCACCAGGCGTCGAGAAGATAGGCGCTGCCATGTCCTTCAAAAAACCTCCTTGCCAGGATCTTTGAACAGGCATCGTTGGCCAGCACACAAGTCCCCTGGCCTGAGTCCAGCAGCCTGTGAAATTCGGCTGTGAATTTGCGGTTGAACTCCTGACGGAGTTCCTCGGACAAGGAACCGATGGCGTCAGCAGATGACGCGCCATGCCCGGCCAGCCAGGCATTTCGGCGATTTGTCCATCCTTCCAAGACCTTTTGCGGCAGACTGTCAGCCAGCCGCGCGGTCACAAAATAGGTGGTACCCCGCTGCCGCCAGTGAGGCAGGTTTTCCCGATGCACATGCAATTCGGCCTGCGGATCAAAGGAAGAAAAGGGCATGGTTCCGATGTGTTTGGACAGAGCATTCTAAAGGTCCGCCAGGCAAAGGAGTCCAGGGCTTTAGCCCGGGAGGCAACTTTTCACCGGAGCACCCCCTCGCGTCCGGGCGTTTGCCGCCTCTCCTGTTACCAAAAGGCATCCCAAAATGACGTGTCGGGCCTGCTCTTGAAGAAACGGTCTTCTGGTTCTGTACTCAGAAGTGCGATCCCCAGCATTCCGCTTCCTCTCCCTACCATGAAAACGGCCTTCCTCCTTTGCCTGACTACGGCGCTGCTGTCTGCCCCCGCTTTTTCGCAGGATCTCAGTCCTCTTAAAAGCACGCTGACTTTTCATGCCTCTTTCGACAAGGATCTGCATGCGGACTTCTCCAAAGGAGACCGGCTTTCCTATCTGAAAAAAGGCAAGGACCTGGTGGAGGCGCTGCCCAATGAGGAGGCGAAAATCGTGGCGGGAGAGGGCCGGTTTGGCAGCGCTCTGTGGTTCCCCAAAAAAGGGGCCACACGGCCGCAATACAAAGACGGCGGAGTGCTGGGCTACAATGCGCAAAGCTGGAGCACCACGGTTTCCTGCTGGCTGCGGCTGGACCCTGACAAGGACCTGGAGCCGGGCTACTGCGACCCGCTGCAGATCGTGGGAGATGACGGCAAAAAAGGCTTCATTTTCCTGGAGTGGTCCAAGGATGAAAACCCGCGCTTCTTCCGGTATGCCATCCGGCCGCTGTTCCACATCTGGAACCCTGCCAATGTTCAATGGGCGGACATCCCTTTTGAAAAACGCCCCATGGTGCAGGTGGAGCGCGCCCGCGCTCCCTTTTCACGCACGGAGTGGACGCATGTGGTCTTCACTGTGGAGAACCTCAATGACAAAACCAGCAAGCCTTCGGGCAAGCTGTACATGAACGGCGAACTGAAAGGCAGCATTGATAACTGGGACCTCACCTTTGCCTGGGATCCCTCCCAGGTCTGGCTGGTGCTGGGGGCGGCCTACGTCGGCTACATGGATGATCTGGCGGTGTTCAACCGCGCGCTGACAGAGGCGGAGGTGAAGCAGGTGCAGGCCCTGCCCACAGGCATCCGCAGTCTGTTGGATGGTGCTGCTGCGAAGTGAAGGCGGGCAAGGCGGGTGATGCGGCCAAGTCAAACATCGTCAACCAGCCAGCAAGAATCCGCAGCGGCAACAGTTTGTGTCCTTTCCGAATCCGGCCAAGCTGGAGACGGACTGCTGCTGCTGTTTTGTTTCCAACCGACTGAGTGATTGTTTGACCGATTGACCTGATCCAACCATGAAGCCTTCTCTTTCCTGCCTTGCCGCCCTGTCTGCCTGCCTCTGCGGCTCCGCCTTTGCGGCGGAAACGCTGACTCCGCTGAAGTACAACAACCCCGGGCTGGTGGTGGATCTGGGCGTGGGCCTGTGGGCCTGGCCGCTGCCGATGGACTTCGATGGCGACGGTGACCTGGACCTCGTGGTGAACTGCCCGGACAAGCCCTACAACGGCACCTACTTCTTTGAGAATGCCACCGGCGACACGGCCAAGAACAAGATGCCGGTGTTCAAGCCCGGCAAACGCATCAGCAAAGGCGCGCAGAACGTGCAGGTCAGCTATGTGGATGGCAAGCCGGTGGTGATGAGCCCCGGTGCCGTGCATCCAGATTTCCTCAAGACTGGCATTGATCAGGAGGTGAAGGTCGGCCTGCCTAACAACATCCACATGAACAAGGTGCGCGCCAACATGTGGCGCATGGTGGACTATGATGGCGACGGCAAGAATGACATCATTGTGGGTGTGGGCGACTGGACGGAATACGGCTGGGACAATGCCTATGACGAGAACGGCCGCTGGATGAACGGCTCTATCCGCGGCTACGTGTACCACCTGCGCAACACCGGCAGCAACGAGCAGCCGAAGTATGACAAACCGAAGAAGGTGATGGCCACGGACCGGCCTGTGGAAACCTTCGGCTGGCCTTCACCCAACTTCGCCGACTTTGATGGCGACGGCGACCTGGATCTGCTGTGCGGGGAGTTTCTCGACGGCTTCACCTACTTTGAAAACACCGGCAGCCGCACAGCTCCCAAGTATGCTCTGGGCAAGCGGGTCAAGGCGGAGACCGGCAAGTATCTGACCATGGACCTGGAGATGATCACGCCAGCCGTGATTGACTGGGACAAAGATGGCGACCAGGACATCATCTGCGGGGATGAAGACGGCCGCGTGGCCTTCATCGAAAACACCGGCAAGGCGGAGAACAAGGTGCCGGTGTTCAAGGCGCCCGTCTATTTCCAGCAGGAGGCGGATAACATCAAGTTTGGCGCGCTGGTCACGCCGGTCGGATTCGACTGGGACGGTGACGGTGACATGGACCTCATCTG
>DASWXG010000071.1:0-3098 GCA_036405615.1 Prosthecobacter sp.
GGGCCAGTTTGGGCAGCCAGCGGTCGAGAACGTTGACCGCCTCGATGGTGACAAAGTAAGGCTGGGTGTCCATGTCAGCCGCTGAGATCAGCGTTTTGGCACAGCGTTCGAGCAGGGCTGGGGATTCTGTTCCGCTGATGAGCGCTTCGGCGGCGGCGATGCGAACACTGGGAGATGAATCTTCCAGCAGTTGTTCGAGGTGACCCGTTTGGGCCGCAACGGCGTGGGAGCCGCCGTTCAGCAGGCCTTGGACGCCCCAGTAGCGAAGAACGGCATTTGGGCTCTCCAGCAGCGGAGTCGTGGATTCCACATTTTTGCCAAAGCGTGTAGCGGCATTGGCCGCCTGGATCACGGCGCGGATCGGGTAGTCATTTTCATCGGCAAAGGCATCCTTTGGAGAGCGGTTTCCTGCCTTCGCCTGACGCTCTCCTTCAGGGATGAATCCCAGGTCGCGGGTCTGGATCAGCCATGCCTGCTGGGCCTCCTCCAGCTTCTTTTTGATGTCCGCATGCTTTGCTGAACCGTTGAGATTGACGGTTTCCCAACGGTCCGTGGACAGGTCGTAGAGTTCCTCGGCAGGTTTGGGTTTCCAGAAACGCGTTTGCAGTTCGGGCAGCCCGCCCTGGTCAAAACGCTCTTTCCACACGCGGGTGGTCGCCTGCTGGAACATATAGTTCAAAAACTGGCCATAGGGCAGTCGGGGCATGTAGTTGCGGATGTAAACATATCGTCCATCGGTGGTGCTGCGCACGAGGTCCTGGCGTTCGTCCATGCGCCCTCTGAAACCATGGATGAATGCGGGAGCCGGTTTTGCATACGGTCCGCTGATGGCCCGGCCCTGGAAATAAGCAGGAGGTTCCACCCCGGCGATGCTCAGGAGAGTGGCGGGCAGATCCAGGAAGCAGACCAGTTCATCATTGGCGGATCCGGCTGAATAGTTTTTGGGGGCCAGATGTTTCCACTTCTCCGGGAAATGCATGATGAGCCCCACCTGCAAACCGCTGTTGTAGGGCCAGCGCTTGAACCTCGGCATGCCGGCCCCGTGGTCGCCGTAGTGCATGATGATGGTGTCCTCAGCCAGACCGGCTTTTTCCAGCTCAGCCAGCGCCTCACCGACCTTCGCATCCATGAGGGCGACGTTGTCATAGTATTGCGCCCAGTCGTGACGCACCTCCGGTGTGTCTGGATGGAAGGGGGGCAGGGGAGCCTTGGCCGGATCATGAATGAGCGTGTGGGGACGGCGGCGGATCTGGCTTTCGTGAGTGATCTGGATGTTAAAGACGGCGAAGAAGGGCTGGCCTGGAGCGCGGTTTTTCCAGTGGGCTTTGGCACTGCTTTCGTCCCAGACGAGGTCCTTTTTGCCTTCCTTGGGTTTGGCCAGGTTGTAGTCTTCTTTGCTGTTGTTGCTGCAGTAGTAACCGGCTGCGCGCAGCAACTGGGGATACATCTGGTGACCCTCGGGAAGGGGAACCATGCTGCGCATGTGCTCGGCGGCATCAGCAGGGGCCCAACGCCCGCTGATCAGGCAGGTGCGAGCAGGGGCGCAGACAGGTGCATTGGACCAGCAGTGATTGAAACGCACGCCCTTGGTCGCAAGCGCATCCAGGTTGGGCGTCGTGGCATATGTGTCGCCATAACAGCCGTATTGGGGGCCGTTGTCTTCGCTGGTCAGCCAAAGGATGTTAGGGCGGTCCGCCGCGACAGAGCGGAGGGCCGCAAGGCAAAACAAAAGGAGGCATGAGAACAGGCGCATGGCGGGAAAACGTCATGCGGAGGAGTCTCTTGCTGCAAATCCTGGTGAGGGCAGGGGCCTCGTCTGTCAGCTCTGCAACGCCCGCAAACGCTCGACCAGCGGCGGATGGCTGTAATGGAGCCACACGGTCAGCGGGTGCGGTTGCGGATGGGCCAGATGATCTCGTGAGAGCCTTTTCAAACCTTCCACCAAAGGAACGGAACTGCCGACAGCTTTGCGGGCAAATGCATCGGCCTCAAACTCATGTTTGCGGCTCATGCGCAGGCCGAGAAGTCCGGTGAGCACACCCAGCGGTTTGTAGATCATGCCAAACAGGACCAGCCCCATGCCCACGGGCGTTCCATGGACTCCGAAGGCGGCAAAAAATTCCGGTGACTTCAACACCCAGCCGAGGAGGCCCAGCATGATGGCCATCTCCAGCAGGTTCAGCCCTAGCATGACCGGGACGTGCTTGCATTTGTTGTGGCCGATTTCATGGGCCAGAATCGCCACGATCTCCTCCGTGCTGTGGCTCTTCAGCAGCGTGTCATAGAGCGCGATGCGGCGGGTTTTGCCAAAGCCTGCAAAGAAGGCATTGGCCTTTGTCGAACGGCGGGAGCCGTCCACCACACTGACCTCGGCCACGGGGAAGTCGAGTTTGCGGGCCAGGGCAAAAATGGCCTCCTTGAGTTCGCCATCCTCCATGGGCTGAAACTTCAAAAACAGCGGCATGATGACGCGCGGTGCCAGCCAGGTCATGAGGAGTGTAAAGGCCGCGATGAACAGCCAGGCATACAGAGCCGCCCAGGTTTGGGTTTGGAAGAACCAGACGAGGACTGCGGCCACGGGCAGGCCCAGGAGCGCACCCAGCGTCAGCCCTTTGATGTGGTCGCTGACAAAGGTTCCGAAGGTCATCTTGTTAAAGCCATACCGGGCTTCCACTCCAAAGGTGTCCCAGGCATCGAACGGCAGGCTGATCCAGGTCTGGGCGAGCATCACGACTGCAATGACCACCACGCTGGTGGCCAAGGGGCCCCGGCCCTGGCTTTCGGCCCAGGTTTGAAGCCAGCCAAATCCGCCACTCCACCAAAAGACGATCAGCACGCCCAGCAGAGTGACATCGCGGGTAAAGCTGACGCGCTGGGAGTCACGGATGTAAGCGGCCAGATTCTCCCGGGTCTCTTCCGGAAAGACTTCCTCGAGGGAGCGGGGAATGGGTTTTCCCAGCCGTGCGAGATTGAGCAGGGTGGCGAAGAATTCCAGGTGGAACACGCCGATCACCCCGATCAGGGCGGCGACAAACCAGGGATTGGAGAGGGACATGGGAACAGTCTGGCGGTTTCGAATCTTTCCGCCGCGACGGCAG
>DASWXG010000072.1:0-12263 GCA_036405615.1 Prosthecobacter sp.
GAGTGGGCGTCCTTTCGACGATGGAGTCCGGCGCTTCGAGATAGAAGTAGTAGCACTGAATTTTCCCCCACGGCCCTTCCCTTGTGCTAAACGGGCCGGAGGTGGGCAAGGCATTTTCCTGTGCGCCTACAGCCGCTGTCCACAACGCCGCCACGGGCAGACAGGTCTTGGTTATCCATCGGAAGAGTGCGGAGACGGCGTGCATAGGAAGGGTTACTCAAACCGCCGCCTGCATCTTCCTGCAATCCTTTGTTGCTAAAGGTTAGGCGTATAAATGAAAGGCAAATCTTTGGTGTTATATTTCCCAATCCTTAGCGTGACAGTTGGCGTGCCTTACAAATGGGCAAGCCATCGTCTAATAGCCGTGAGGGCACGGGCCGGAACAAACTTCGCTCCGAAAATAAATCGGAAGCCTTCCTAGCTTTTCCGATTTTGGCGGTCCTCCGGGGCTGCCGTTTCACCCCCAACCAACCGCCCGCATGATGTTTTCCCACCTCCTTTTCCGCCTCCCTGGCTGTGCCGGGCTGGCCTGCTGTCTGGCTGCGCTCGCGCCTCTGGCCCACGCGCAAGTGACCGGAAACTGGAATGTGGACAGCAACGGAAACTGGAGCACCGGGACAAGCTGGCAGGGCGGTACCATACCGAACGGCATTGACCACATTGCCAACATCACTTTTCAGATTGGCGCCAACCGGACGCTTACGCTGGACAGCGGCATTCCGGGTTCCAATGTCACCTTGGGTGGTCTTCGCATTGGTGATGTGACAGGCGGCAGCGGATACACCATCAGTGGTGGCACCATCACGTTTCAGTCGTCCACGGGCAATGCTTTCCTGACCAAGACAGGCAAGGGCGGGAACGATACCATCAGTTCCGCTTTGCGTCTCAACAGCACCCTGGATGTTCTCATCCAGGACACCAATGGCAACAGTCTCGGGTTGGGACTCACGGGCAAAATTTCAGGCGGTGTGGCGGGCACTCCCATCATCAATCTCAGCGCCACGGGCTCCGAATCGGCCATCCGGCACCTGATCCTCAACAACAACACGAATGACTTCGCGGGGCAGATTGTCGTTAGTTCCGGCCTGTTGCGCCTTGAAGGCGGAAACCGCAGCAGCACGAATCCTCTGGGAGCGGTGGCGGCAGGTTTGCGCGGAGTTGGCAACGAAACAATCGTGCTCGGCGGCGGTCGCGTGGACTTGCGGGACAATGACTTCGACATCCAGGCGGATGACACGGAAATCTTCCGGATCGAAGGCACGGGCATCAACGGCATGGGGGCTCTGGTCAACACGGCCGGGACCGCTTCTCTCTCGCATCTCGAACTCAGTGGCGATGCGACCGTCGGCGGTTATTCCACCTTTGAACTCAAACGCCATCTCAATGCCGCCGGCACTGCGGATATCGCAGCCGTGCTGGACCTCAACGGTCATGATCTGACCCGCCTCGGTTCAGCGACGACCGTCATTGAAAATGCGGACATCCGCAACGCAGCGGGTTCCACCTGGAACATCCACGAGGGCACGATCATGTTTCGCAACCGGGGCGGCCTTTTGGGGGGAGAACTGATCGGCGGCACGACCTACGGGAACAACATCAACGGTGCGACCTTCAATGTGGCATACTACAACGGTGCCTACGACGGCGTAGACCCCACGAATGGCAGCCGCACTTCGGATCCCTTCAATCCCAACCGCACGGCCAGCGAGTCGTCTGGGAACTCGGTGATCGCGGCACGTCTGAACTTCCGCACGGACTGGGGAACCGGGTTCACCCACCCGGCCAACACCAAGGTGACGGAGTTCTACGATGATCTCACCATCAACCTCAACTACGGCTCCCTCGTCCGCGAGGGCAACGGTGAAACGGGGCGCACCTTTGACCATATCTTCGGGACCGGAACCACGGTGAATCTCGTGGGCGGAGGTGTCCGCGAAAACATCTTCAGCATGGGTGGCGGAGCCACCGGATACAACAGTGCCATCGATGCCTATGACCATCCCGGTGTGACGGAAATTCAGGGCCAGATTGACAACACCTCGCCGGGTAACGAAGGCGCCGGTTTCACCAAGCGCGGCAACCGCGAGCTGCGGCTGACTGGCAGCAATGAAAATTTTGACGGCGATGTGGTGGTGAAAAACAGCACCGGCCGTTTCATGCCATCGCAGTATACCAACACCTCTCCCACAGGTGCGGCGGAATCCCAGTTCTTCAGCCTTTCTCTGGCGGGTGCCAACGGCACTTTGAACCAGGCGAATTCCATCACGCTGACCCGCTGGGGCTCCCTGGCGCTGTTGAACAACTCTGCAAACGGCGTCTATGCCAGCGCCAACAACAATGACCGTCTCAATGACGCCGGCGTGCTGAGCATGAGAAACGGCTTCCTCACCCTGGAGACGGACACCACGGTTACCAACACCGAAAATTTTGGCAATGTCTCGGCAAATCTGGGCACCAGCTACCTCTACCTGGATACCCGCGCAGGAGGCCGTTTCGATGGCAGCTTTGCCAGCCTTTCACAGAGCAACGGCGGCGTTCTGAAGATCTACAACATGAACGGCAGCCACACCTGGGGCACAGGGGCGACGGATGACCGGCTGCGCCTCAACAATGCTTCCGGTGTACCTTTGGTGGGAGCCAATGCTCCAGGCACGACAGGGCAACAGGTCATCCCGGGACTGTTTGGCGGCTCTCTGCCGTCCAGCTTTGCCGCGCGCATGGGCAGCGCCACCAACCGCACCGACTACACCGTTCAGAATGCCTACGCCTACGGCGGTTCTGGCATCGGGCTGATGACCCTCGATAACGGTTACCTCCGTCCTCTGACTGCCAGCGAATACAGCATCGGCGGCACGCCTGTGGCTGGCAGCAACTGGCTGGTGGACCGCTACATCAATCCTGAAAATGCTTCAGGCCGGGGCAACTACGCGAACCGCAACATCACCCAGGACATCAGTGTCAACTCGCTGACCATCGCCTTCAGCAGCGCTTCGTCAGGCCAGCTGGTCCCGACAGGTGCGAAGGACTATGTGATTATCGAGCCGGGCCGGACCCTGACCATCAATTCGGGGATCATCAATTTTGCCTCTTACGTTGAATCGGACAATACCAACCCTGAAGCGGTCATTCGCGGCGGCTACCTGAACATGAATGGCCGTCCGGCCATCGTGAACTCGGCCCTGAGCCGCCACGATCTCGATGCTAACAGCGGCACATTCACCACCTTCATGCCGGGCAGCAGCGCCTACCTGCGCAGCAACATGATCAACGCCACAGATCTGGTCAAGACCGGGCGTAACAATCTCTATCTGGAGACATGGAACAGCCTGACGGGCAACATCTATGTCAGCGAGCAGGGCTCTCTCATTGTAAGGCATCCAGGTGCCCTTGGTGAGGGCGGCCCTGGCCGCGAAGTGGTGGTCAGCGGGGCTGGCAACTTCATTCTCGAATATGGAACCAACATCAAAGGCATTGACCTGAGGGCGACCAATTCCCTGGATACCTCCCGCACCATCTTGCGTGCCGAAGGCACCACGCACAGCACCTGGGGCGGAAATGTCTTGATGGATGTCGCTGATGAATCCGGTTCGGGCGAATTTCAGACGCACATCATCACCGCCCGAAGCAACGGCACGCTGACTCTCTATGGAAACATCTACACCGTGAACAACCAGAACATCACGGACAATGATTCCTGGAACGACCCCACCATTATCAGCACCGCCATTGGCGAAACGGGCACCATCAATTTCCGCGGCCAGTTCCGCGACATCGAATCCGGCCCGCTGACAGCCGTTTCCGCTGTGGGAGATGCCCTGGACGGCTCGCTGCTTGATCGCAACCACTCGGTGGGACTGCAGATGCGCGGTCATGACGAGATCAACGTCAACACCTTCCAACAGTGGAACGCCACTGGCGCTGTCTATGCCACCCAGGGTTATCTCCGCCTCCTCTATGACCCCCAGGCCGCTGGCAACAATGGCAGCGGTTTCATGACAGATGCCGCCCGTGCCGCCATCAAATCCAGCAACCAGTGGAATCAGTTCTGGATCGGCGGCGCTCAGAACTCCATGGGCGTGGGCAACAGCGCCACGAATGCCTATCATGGCCACGTCATGCTGGGGCGCGAAGGCCAGATCCTGAACTACGGAACGGAGATCCTGGTGCGTAACAGCAACCGTGATCACACCCTGACTCTTGGCGGTGAGCACGAATCTGGAGAAGCGTACATTGGCAGCGCCTTGGGTGAGTATAACTACCGCATCTTTTTCCAGAACGAGAACAATGACCGTGACCTGAGGTTTACCCAGACCCGTGGCGGTTCTTTGGTGGTGAACGCCCGTCTGGAAGACGGCGGTACCAGCGTCAACTCGGGCATCGCCGTCGCCGGACCCGGCACCGTCCGTTTCAACGCCAATGCCTGGGGCCAGTCCACGGTCGAACGCTGGAGTTTCCTCGGTGGTGAAGCCGTGTGGGCGGCCAACCCCACCTCCGGCAGCCTTTTGGGAGACAACCGTTTTGCGGCCAGCGCGGCGACGACCATCTTCAGCGGGGGGGATCTGACACTGCTGGGTGAAACCGCCGCCAGCCGCAGTTTCTCCCTCACAGGTGCTGTCCGCCTGTTCAATGGTGAATCCGTCATCCGGGTCAATTCCCAGTCTGGACGCACCACAAACCTCACCTTTGGCAGCACTTCAGCTGTCTTCGCCAAGACCGCAGGCGGCACCATGGCCTTTGTTGAAGAAGGTCCCGGAACCTCCAACATCAACCTTCTTGCGACGGGCCTGACCAATACCGGCCTGATGCCTTGGGCCGTGTATGGAACTGCACCAGGCGCCATCGAACACTTCGCCAGCAACAGCAGCACGGGCGGTGCCATTGCGGCCTATTCGGCCTACACCCCTGCCACCAGCGAGGCGGCCTTTGCCGCCGGGGCGAATATCAATGCGACTGCAGACATTGCCTTCACAGGCAATGCCAGTGCCAACACGCTTCGTCTGGCCAGCCCGCAGTCTCTCAACTTGAATGGAAATGTGCTGACCCTGGCTTCCGGTGCCCTGCTGATTCCCAACTCCAACACCGGCAACAACCTCATCGAAGGCGGTGCTCTGACCAGCGGCTACGATGCCAACCTGTCCGCGGCTGGCACGGTCCGGGATCTCATGATCCACAACTGGGGTTCCGCAGGCCGTCTGACCATCAGTTCGCAGATCACGAATAACGGAACCGACAAGGTCAATCTCGTGGTTGGCGGTTCGGGAACCACCGTCCTCACCGGCGACAATTCTTTCACCGGCGAAGTCTTCCTCAACGGCGGTGTGCTGGAGATCTCTGAAGAAGGAAACCTGGGGACCGTGAACGGAGGTGTCGCCCGGCTGGAGCGAGTTTCCAATGGCGGTTCCAACGGAGCCAGCCTTAGCAACGCCGCCTTCACCATCTTTGGTGGCGGAGGTGGCAGCGGTCTGAACGTCCGGTTCAACACTGACAGCAGCCAGGTGGTCACCGGGACCACTCTCACTAGCGGCGGAACTGGCTATACCAGCGGCCTTTTCCTCAGCACCACCGCGACGGCAGGCACAGGCACGGCTGCCGTCTGGGCCATCATGGACAGCGGAAACCTGCGCTTTGACGGAGGCACGTTGCGCGTGACCGACAACGTGAACCTGAATGCTGCGCGCACCATCTTCCTCGGTGCAAACGGCGGCACTCTGGAGGTCAGCCCAGGCAAGACATTCACCATCAATGGCTATATTGCCAGCGAGCAGAGCCTGGTCACGACAGCCAATGGTTACCAGAATGCCAACCAGGTGGGAACGGGTGATGTCCGCGTCAGCGACCGCAATCCCGACATTGGTGATCTGACTGTGCGTGGCGGCGGTACCGTTTCCATCACCGGTGCCCCGGATGGTACAGTGCGTGGCAACATGTTTAACAGCTATGGCGGCACCACCTGGATTGATGAAGGGATCTTGCGCCTGGCTTCCGCCGGCAGTTCTGCGGGCAATGGCAGCCTGGGCACTCATCGGTCGTGGGTGGATGGCACGGTCATCGGCGCCGCCGGTACCCTGGAATTCAACACGACCTCTGATGTCACCATGATGGAGTGGCTGACCCTGCGCGGGGCCGGCTATGAGGGCGGTGGTACTTTCCGCACTTCCGGCGCCGCCCGTATTTACAGGCTGGCGGGCCAGGTGGACGTCCAGAACGATGCCGTCTTCCACATCATGAACGGCTCCGATTTCCGCATCAATGAAGGCGGTGGTGACTTCTTTGGGTCCGGGGATGTCATTCGCAAAGGCAACGGCAGCTTCCGCTTCTACGGCAACAATCCGGAGTGGACTGGCCGCTTTATTTCGGCCAGCGGCAGCAATTACCTCTCGGGGGCAGCCAGCCTTCAGGGCATGACCGGCATGGTGCTGGAACGCAACTCCATCCTGTTTTACAGTGCCGGTGGCACTTCCGTGGATGAATTCCGCGATCGTCTCCCGGACAACCTCAGCATTTTGTCAGACGGCTACACACGCATCCGCATGGACGCTACAGGCGGCATCTTCTCCGGGATTGAGAAGGTGGGAACCATCACCGCGAAAGCCGGCGTCCTGGGCATTGAGTTCAACCTGGGTGCTGATATTGTCGGCAGCCAGATCCGCCAGCAGGGCGACTTCGGCGGCTGGCATTTCACCGAGATCGTCCGCGAGCCGGGCGCCTCGGTGCATTTGCGCAACTTCGATTCAGGCACCGACTTTGCCGGCGCTGATTTCACCTCCGGCAATGTCACGGACAAAGCGGTGCTGAGGGTGGACGTCGCCCCGGTCATGGTCGGCAGCGGCGATGGAACGAACGGTAACACGCCGGTGGTTCCTGGCTTCTTCGGCGGCACCCGCACCTTTCTTCCAGCCACCTCGGATGGCGTCACGCAGCGCTTTGATGAATCCTACACCTCCTTCCGTCTGGTCACGGTGGATACCGATGTCAATGGCAACCACTTCCTGCGTGCTCTGAAGGATTCGGAATACAAGACGGTGGCCAACCCGGATACGCTCACTTCCACAAGCGTCTCGCTGGACGCCCAAGGCCTGACGGCAGACCAAAACCTCCGCATCGTGGGACGCGACAGCGACTCCATGACAGGCGGCCAGTTCAATGCCACCCGCAGGAACTCCATCCTCACCCTAAACGATTCCTCCACGGTGAACTCGCTCACGTTCAATTCGGAGACCTACGTGAACAACAGCGCTGACAACCCTACCAGTGCGGCCACCATGGGTGGCGACTATACGGCACTGAACCTGCGGGACGGTGCCAAGCTGACCATTGCTTCGGGCATGATCCAGGCTGCCAATTTTGGCGTGCTCAACCGCGGTGGCATCACCAACAGCAGCAATGCAAACCTGGATCTGCGCTCGCAGATCAGCGGTGGCGAGCTGGACTTCGGGGGACGTGAAGCCCAGATCTACGTGGGCGGTTTTTTTGCCCGCTACAACACGTCCGGCCAGATCAACGGCTATGAAGGGGTGGACGGGGACAACACCACGCTCACCATTGCTTCGGCGATCACCAACGCGAACGGTCTGGTCAAGACCGGTCCAGGCACACTGATCCTGGCGGGTGACAACACCTACACCGGTGACACCTACATCAACCATGGCAGCCTCTACCTGCGCAGTGACTTTGCGCTGGGGCGTTCTGAAAACGTACATCTCACCGGCGCAGGCGGCCTGGTGATCAGCCAGACGGCCAACATCCAGGGCGTGGATCTGCATGTGGGCAACCTGAACGGCAACAACATTGCCCTGGCCTTCGAGCAGGGCAGCACCTGGGGTGGAGACGTTATTCTTAACAATGTGGACAGCGCCGGCAGCACGGGCTACACCCGCAACTTCATTCCCCGCATCTACATGAACTCCACCCACGTGGGGACAGTGGAAGGCAACATTTATGGCGGCAGCCAGATCCTCGCATCAGGCTCCCTGGCCACTGAGTCGCGTATCTTCACCACCTACACCGGCGCAGGTGCCATCCTCGACTTCCGCGGCCAGATCCGTGACACCGCCACGGGTGCCCTCTCCTCACCGGTCACGGCCGCCAATCAAAACCAGGTCTTGCGCATGGAGGTGATTGCCACCACCAACGAGGCCAACGTGCAGCTATGGCAGCAGTATGATTCAGCCGGCCAGATCAACCTGAAGCGTGGATATTTGCGCTACTCCGGCAACGGCAACTTCTACACCGATGGTGCAGCGGCAGCGGTCAATCCAAACAACTCCATGTCCGGTTTCCACATGGGGGGCAGGGGACTCATTGCCTCCGGCACCGGGGACGGCCTGACCAACTCCAATCTGGCCTTTGTCCTCGCGAATGCGGGTTCTGCCTTCAACCTTTCCTCCTGGACCGTCGGGGGGGACATCACCGATCCCGACAATGTCTTTGCCCAGGGCAACTGGGGTCTCGGAAATACCACTGGCAACTCGATGATCGGCGGTGAAAACCGCAGCGGCGAGGTGGTCTTTGGCACCGGCTCCGGCAGCATTACCTTCACCCCGTACACCACCATGGCGGACCGCGACCTCCGGCTCTATGCAGCCCCTGGCGGGGAAGTGACCATCCGGGCCAATTTTGTCGATGGCGGAACGGCGACTTATGGAGTGAACACATCCATCACCAAGATCGGTGTCGGGCAGGTGAACCTCCAGGGCTCCAGTGCCGGGGCCAGCACGGTGGAGGCTGTGAACGTGCTGGGCGGCCGTCTGCAACTGGAAGGATATGACGTCAACTCTAGCCGCCGCCTTGGGCTGAATGCCAAAGTGTTGCTGGGCGGAGGCACGCTGGCGATGGCCGGTGGCCAGGAAAATTTGGGATCACTGACGCTCAATGCGGGCGGTTCCATGCTGGTGGCCTCGGGCGCGGCCCAGTTGAGTTTTGCCTCTTTGGGAGTCCGCAATGCAGGCGGCAGTCTGCATTTTCAGAGCAACGACGGCAGTGCCATCAGCATCTCCGGTCTGGCGTCCGGAAGCCGGGTTGGGGCCTACGCCACCTTTGGTTCGGCGACCGGCGACGGCGTCGGAGCCACCGACTGGGCGTCAGTGGATGCCACGGGCAAGATTGTCGCCTTCTCGGGCTATTCCAGCACTTTGGGTGCAGGGCAGCATACCGACCTGGCTGGCAGTTCAGCTGCGGCTGGCGTGACTGAAACGGTGCGTTTTAACACGGCGGGGGCTGCCTTCACTTCAGGTTCTCTGACCGTCAACGAGGGCGGTGTGCTCTTCACCTCCAACTATGGTGGCGGCACGGCCATCGGAACAGGAGTCGGTGTGACAACATCCGGTGGCAGAGATCTCATCTTCCACAACTATGCTTCATCAGCTGTAACGGTGGCCGGCAACATTACCGGCAGCCAGAGGGTGGTGTTCACCGGCAGCGGAGAAACCGTCCTCAGCGGCAGCAACACCTACAGCGGCATGACCTATGTCACCAATGCCGCCACACTGAGCATGGATGCAACCTCCCGGATCGGCAGCGGCGGTCTCTATCTCAACGGCGGTATGGTCAACCTCACCGGCACAGGTTCAGACACTTATGCGTCCAACATCACACTGGGCAGCGGCGATGGCGCTTTCCGTGTGGCTGATCCGTCAAAGACGCTGGTCTTCCGGGGTGTTATCTCTTCAGAAGCCAACCCCGTTGCAAGCTATGCTGGGAACAACCCGAACAGCGGCGGCCTGCGTTTGGAAGGAACAGGCCGCGTCCAGTTCGGCACCCGCACGGATGGTGCCACCCTGGTGGGTGTGGCCAACACCTACACCGGCCTCTCCGTCCTCGGGGATGGAAGCAGCCCGCTGACGGTGGATCTTCAGGGTGGCGGTGCTAACAACACCCAGCACACACCTTTCGGCACCACCGATTCCTGGACCGACGGCACCATTGTTCGCAACAACGTCACGCTGGAATTCTCTCCTCAGGAGGCAGGCGGGGCCGGCACAGACCAGGTCCGCTATCGCGAATGGATCCAGTTCGGCGAGCAGGCCGGTGACCAGATTTACATCAATCACAGCACCCGCCGTCAGATCGTGTTGGACGGGTTCTACAATCTGGTGGGTGATCTCAACATCCACACCCAAAACGCAGGGCTCACCGGTGGCGGCACCGGCAACCGTGAATTCTACATCAATGCAAACGAAGGCGGGCTTTCCGGCAGTGGCGACATCGTCAAGACTGGGGCCGGATCTCTCTACCTCTATGACAGCTTGCTGAACTGGACCGGTGACATGGATGTCCGTGATGGCCTGGTCTTGCAGCTGATGTATCCGGGCGCTTCCCTGGAGAGCACGGGCAAGATTCTGCTGGGTGACCCCGCAGCCGTGAACACCGGTACCGTGACTTATCGAGTCCAGTCCCGTTATGGAAATACCGACACGGCACTGGACACCGGACGTCAGCGTTTTGTCATCCCGCGTGATATCAGCGTGCGCGACAACCTGAAGCAGGAAATCCGCATCGGCGGCAGCTATGCCCCGGAGGCGACCCTGGACTACACGGGCGACATCTACCTTGGCTCTGGAAGCACGTTTGGCGGTGCCTCGTCGCCTAACCATGTGCGTTTCTACTATGAAGACACCACGGGTTACAACGGTGCTTTGGTGGGACACCAGCAGCACGTCCTGATGAACGTCTCCGGAAACCTCAGCGGTTCTAACAACCTCATGCTCGACGCGAATGAAGGCGGCAGTGCCAACGACGACCCGAACGACCAATTTGTGACCTTCTACTTCAGCGGTGACAACAGCGCCTTCACCGGCCAGCTGACCATTGGTGCCGAGATCGGTCTTGGCACTGGAAACTTTGACCGTGATGACAATGAGATTTTCCGCGCAGGATCGGACAAGGCGCTGACCGTTGCCAATGTTGTGGAAATGCGCAACCTCTCCACCTTCCAGGCAGGAGGCCGTTCTCTCACGATCGGCGGTCTGCTCACCAATGACGGTGCCAGCACTACCGGCATTTACTCCTTCACCAGCCCCACCTGGGATCCGACTCGGAAGACCACTGCAGATTTGGATGCGGTCAATGCCAGCCTGGACGCAGTCTCTGGTACCCTCCACGGAGCGGCTTCCGGCACCGTGGACTACACACCACGCGGCAGCAGCTCTGCCATTGTCGAGAATGCATCCTCCACCCCAGGCACCCTGCGCATTCATCAGTCAGGCAGCACGGTTTGGGATGCTTATTTCCGCGACGGTGTTCCGGCGGCCAACTATGACAATCCTGCGGCAACCCCCGGATCGCTTAGCATTGAAAAACTCGGTGCAGGAACTGCGGTCATGACCATCGTCAACGACTACACTGGCACTACCGTCGTATCCGAAGGCGCATTGCAGGTGGGTTCCGGCGGAAATGGCACCTGGGGAACGATCTCACAGGGCAATGTCAGTGTTGCCACAGCCCGTGCGGAAACTGCGGGCCGGGCAGTGGGCACCACCGGGCTTGGCATGACCACGGTCATGCCGGGCGCAGCGCTCAGCGGCAGCGGTCATGTTCGTGGTTCGCTCACGCTCAGTGGTATACTGGCACCTGGTGATGCCTTGATTCAACAGGTGGGAGGCAGCATGGGCACGCTCTACATCGGCAGCCAGGTCAGTCACCGGCTGGTGATCAATCCTGGCGCAGTCCTTAACATGCAGATTCTGGCTCCGACCATGATGGATCCGGATCTGCAAAGCGGCATGCTGGTGGTCAATACCTTCGACTATGAGGACTTCGTGGCCAACCTGTCCATGATCAGTGCCAGCCCGGACATCTTAAAGGCCTTCCCTTACCTCTATGCCCAGTCGGGTTCCCAGATTGCCAACGGCGTCCATGATCATCTGGAAATTCGCGGAGGCGTGACATGGAACGGCGGCCGGATTGATGTCAGTGCCAACGCCGGATTCTCGCCGGAAGCCGGCGCTGTCTACAACCTGATGGACTGGTATGGAATCTCTGACTGGGGAAGCTTTAACCCTGGCAGCAACCGTTACCTCCGGGGCAATGGTGATGACAATGGAGACATTGATCTGCCGGACATCTCCGCTTATCCGGAACTGATCTGGGACACCGGACTCTTCACCAGCCATGGCGTTCTGATCATTGCGGTCGCGCCTGAGCCGGGCCGGGTGATGCTTCTCGTTGCCGGTCTTGCCTGGTTTGGTTTCCGCCGCCGGCGGAAGTGATGAATGTCGTGTGGTTTGTTGTGGAGCGGATGTCCGGGAAACCTGGCATCCGTTCTT
>DASWXG010000073.1:0-2742 GCA_036405615.1 Prosthecobacter sp.
GAGATTGATCTTCGTGAAGGGGATATCCACACAGTATGGACCCAGGGATGGTATCGGGCGGTCAGGATTCTGAAAACCGACGATGTGGGGATCCATTTCCGTCTCTACCCAGCAGGGTGGAAAGAGCGGCCTGCTTCGATCTCGCCTACAGATCTGGAGCGGGGCGAATTGAATGCCGTCGGACATCTTCCGTTTGTTCGGAAAAGCTTCCTGGCCATGGGACCCAAGAAGGTCTCTGGGGCGTCCATCCCTGTGACTGAAGAGGATCTGGACGGCTACAGAATCTGGGAGCAGGACAAGGGTGGATATTTCGGGAATTCGGACTGAATGTGTTGAAAATCAAGACACTGGGCAATCAGTAATCCCTCCGCCGAGTTCCGGTTTTGAGTGCTGGGGAAACAGGCAAAGGGCGGGAGGCGGCGTAAATCGTGGCCTCCCTTTTTCCGTCCGTCATTGACCCGGGCCGTTTCCTCGCCAAAACCAGAGGAGAACCAAACCTGTCCCCAGACCTTGCAATCCAATCACTCCTCCGCTCCGCGTACTGAACGTGCCGTCTATCGCACGATCCCTGTCCGTGAACTTACCGCTGACCAGCTTCTGGATCTGTCCAAGAAGATGAAGCTCTCCCTGTCCAAGGCGGACATGCAGGTGGTGCAGCAGATCTTCAACGATGAAGGCCGCGACCCCACCGACGTGGAACTGGAAGTTATCGCCCAGACGTGGTCGGAGCATTGCAAACACCGCATTTTCAACGCCAAGATCAGTCACACGCTGAACGGCCAGGAGGAGACTGTGGACAGTCTTTTCAAGACCTACATCCGCAGCGTCACGGAGAAAATCATGGCCGACAAGCCGGACTTCGTGCTCAGCGCCTTTGTGGACAACGCGGGCTTTGTGAAGCTGGATGACGACAAGGCGGTCTGCCTCAAGGTGGAAACGCACAATCACCCCAGCGCCATCGAACCCTACGCCGGGGCTAACACCGGCCTGGGCGGCGTGATCCGTGACATCCTGGGCGCTGGCAAGGGCTCCAAGCCCGTCGCCTCCCTGGACGTGTTCTGCTTCGGCCCGCCCGATACCAAGCAGGAAGATCTCAAAGCCAAGGACGTGATCCATCCCCTGGGTGTGATGCGCGGTGTGGTGCGCGGTGTGCGCGACTACGGCAACCGCATGGGCATCCCCACCGTCAACGGAGCCATCCAGTTCGACGATACGTTCATTTACAATCCCCTCGTGTTTTGCGGTACGGCCGGCGTGATCCCGATCAAGGACATCGCCAAGGAAGTGAAGCCAGGGCACCTGCTCATTGCCGCAGGCGGCCGCACCGGCAAGGACGGCCTGAAAGGTGCTACCTTCTCCTCCGCTGAGCTGACCACCGATTCTCACGAAGAAGACCAGACGGCCGTCCAGATCGGCAACCCGATCGAAGAGAAAAAAGTCGCCGATTTCGTGCTGGCAGCCCGTGAGGCTGGCCTCATCGAGTTCGTCACCGACTGCGGAGCTGGCGGTTTCTCCAGTGCAGCAGGCGAAATGCTCAGCGAGGTGGGCGGCGAAGTGTGGCTGGAAAACTGCCCGCTCAAGGAGCCCGGCTTGGAAAGCTGGCAGGTCTTCATCTCCGAGTCCCAGGAGCGAATGGTCCTGGCCATTGAGGAGCAGAACCTGCCCGCTCTGCAGAAGATTGCAGACACCTGGCAGACCGAGATTTTTGTGCTGGCAAAGGCCGATGGCAATAAGCGCCTGAAGGTGTGGCACCATGGTGAAGCCGTCTGCGACCTGCCGGTGGAAAAACTCCATGGCGCTCCCCGCCGCGAGATGAAGGCTCACTGGCGTCAGCCAGAAGCTGTGGCACCCAAAGTAGCGGTGCGTCCTGAGTCCTGGACCCAGGTGCTGAAGACTATCCTGGCTGATTTCGCCATCGTTTCCCGCGAGCCTGTCATCCGTGAGTATGACCACGAAGTGCAGGGCAACACCGTTTTGAAGCCTCTGGCCGGTGCCAGTGGCGACGCCCCCCAGGACGGCTCCGTCATCAAGGTGGACGGCAGCAACCAGCTTGTCGCTCTCGCCTGTGCCTTGCTTCCAGAGTGGGGCAAGACGGATCCTCACTCCATGGGCCGCGCCTGTGTGGACGAGTGTGTCCGCCAGCTTGTCGCCATGGGAGCCAACCCGGAGCGCATCGCGATCCTGGACAACTTCTGCATGGGCAACCCGGACAGCGAAAAAGAGCTGGGTGCGCTGGTGGAATGCACCAAGGGCATGGCGGACTCCGCCCTCGCCTACGGCGCTCCGTTTGTTTCCGGCAAGGACAGCTTCTACAACTACTTCATCACGGATGAAGGCCCGGTCTCCATTCCCGTCACCCTGCTGGTCAGCGGTTTTGGCGTGATCGAGGACGCCTCGCACGTTGTCGGTTCCTCGCTGCGCCGTTCGAACAGCAAGCTGGCCATCCTGGGCAAAACCACAGCCGGCCTGCGTGGCAGTGTGTTCGCCAAATATACCCAGGGTGCCGGCCTCCATGGCGCGCCAACCTGGAGCGAGTCCGAGACTTGGGCCAACTACGGCAAGTACCACGAACTGGTCAAAAAAGGTGCCATCCTGGCCACTCACGACCTGTCTGAAGGCGGTCTGGCCGTCGCTCTCGCCGAGTTTGCCTTCAGCGGCAAAGGTGGCATCAAGGTGGAACTGGAAAACTTCCCGGCCGGCAAAGACTGCACGACGGCGGAAGTCCTGTTTGGTGAAACCCCC
>DASWXG010000074.1:0-2617 GCA_036405615.1 Prosthecobacter sp.
CATCACTTCCGCGCCCCGTTCCACCGATGAGGCCGAGAATCCCGACTGGCAGAAGAAGTCAGCCTGTTTCGCCCTTTTGGAAGTGGCAGCAGCGAAAACCACAGAAAAGGGCAGGGCGAACGATCTGGAACTGACGCGGGATTTCTGGCTGCGGGAGTTTCCCAGCCTCGCCCCGGAAACCCGCTCCGTGATCGTTTCCACCTTCACCAGCATGGCCGACTGTTTTTTGCGCGGGCTGCTGCGTGACCTGTTCTGCACTGACCTGACCTTCAGCCCCGAGGACACGTTCAACGGCAGGATCATCATCCTCAATCTGCCGGTGAAGGAGTTTAATGAGCTGGGGCAGTTCGCCCAGGTGCTCTTCAAATTCGTCTGGCAACGCGCGGTCGAACGGAGGATTTCCGCAGGCACCTCCCGCGAAGCGGCGCAGGCTGCGGCTCGCCCCGTCTTTCTCTGGGCGGACGAATCGCAGTTCTTCGTCAATTCCTACGACGCGCTGTTCCAGAGCACGGCGCGCAGCTCCCGCGCCTGCACGGTTTACCTGACCCAGAACCTCCCCAGCTACTTCTCAGCCTTTGGCGGTCAGAACTCCCGCTCCGATGCCGAGAGCTTCCTGGGCAACCTGCAAACCAAGATTTTCCACGCCAACGGCGACCCGACCACCAACAACTGGGCGGCAGATTCCATCGGCAAGACCCGGCAGGCCACGTTCTATGGCGGACTCTCCGAGGCCATGGCACGCGGAGCCGGAGGACTCAGCCAGAACGCCGGAGGCAGCATGGTGGTGGAATACGTCGTTCAGCCGCAGGAGTTCACCATGCTGCGCACGGGCGGACCGGAATCAGAATTCCAGGTGGACTCCATCATTTTCCAAGGCGGCAGGAGGTGGCTGGCCACCAAGAAGGGCGAGCCGGTCGCCCAAAATTTCATCCGGCATGTATTTTCCCAAAAAGCATAGAGTAGGGCAGCTCACTCCCGCATGAAAGACCGGCAAATTCAATCCACGGGTGCGCAGCCAAGCATTCCCATCCTCAGTCCCATCCTGCACTGGCTGGCGATGCCGGTTATCGTGTTCCTGCGCGGCGGCTTCGGATTTTCGTTCCTCAGTCCCAAAACGGTGTTCCTTGCTTCGATCTGGGCACAGGTGCTGTTCTCGATCTATGCCTGGATGGAGCAGGGCGCGTGGTTCAAGTATGGGATCGTGGCGGGCTTCGGTCTTGGAGCGTCCGCCCTGTATCTGCTGCACCTCATTCTGGCGTTTTCGCGTGAAGTGGGCAGGCAGGGCAAACACGACTTCTATTCAGGCACATCGCATCTGCTGCGACTACCGGGTTTTAGCCAGCTTCGCGGCAACCCTCGCTCGGAACTGATGGTGCATTTGTGGGTCGAGCCTTTCCTGGCCCTGACTGCGGCGGCGATGCTGCGCGCCTTCTTCTCCGATCATCGCCTGTCCAAATGGCTGGTGCTCGTGGCTGCCGCCATGTGGCTGAAGGAGTTCATCAATTACTGGTATGGCATCCGTTCGGAGAAAAAGCACGAGGACATCATCGAGGATGCCGAGGAAAAAATGCCGGGCAGCGGCTCTGCTGAAGTGCCACTGCCGGCCGCAGGCACTCGCAAGCCACGGGCGAAACGGCCTCCTCAGAGAAGCGAGGACGAACAAACTGTAAAAGAGGCGGAATTCCGCTACGCGGAGGTGCTGCGACTGATGCCGCCATACACGCTGGAGCAGGCAGAGCAGAACTACCGCCATCTCATCAAGTCCGTGCATCCAGACCCAAACAGCGCTGAAGCAGGGACGACGGAAAAAGCAGCCACACTCAATGAGGCGATTGAGTTTTTCCGTTCACGAAGCGCCGCTGACTAAATATCCTTGTATGCCTTCAAAATACTATTGCCATTCCTGCGCCATCCGGCTCGGGCACATCACCCCTCTGTCAACTTCGTCGCCGGACCTCACCGGCAATTCATACCTGTTCTCCAAGTATCTGAAACACACCATGCCCACGAACTATGGCGGTGTCCTCAGCATCTTCGACCGGCCAGAATACTCACAATATCAGGGCTACACTGTCACAGGCTCCCTTTCTGGCTGCTGCGAGATCGACGCTCAGAACAGGACCAACCTCATCTGGTATGCAGGCAAACATGTCGGAATGACCTTCAAGGACGGCAAGTATTTCTGTCCCGACGACGCCATCAAGGTGGTGCTGCATCATGATTTGACCCTGATCCACACTTTTCCCATCAACTACGAGCTTCAGTTCATCAATCGTTGCCTGGAGTGCGACAGCGTGATTCCGCTTTAGAAGTGAGCGCGAAGCCGGGGTTTATGCGGCCTTTTTCCTGTCGGACTCGATGAGGATGGTGCTAACGGGCTGTCCGAGCGACCGCCAGGCAGCTTCCAACTTGTGTTTGAAGTTGGTTTCCACCCACTGTGCAATGAACTTTGTGGGAGCACGATAGGTAAGAGCTTCGGCTTCCAAGCCGACTAACCGCAGTTTTTCCAGCCAAGCTCTTACCTGTTCCGCACCTTCGCGTTTGCGCATGATCTCAAGCACGTTCTCCCACGCTTCTTCCAAAGGCGTTCTCTCAATCAGCATGAGTTGCGCCTCTG
>DASWXG010000075.1:0-15794 GCA_036405615.1 Prosthecobacter sp.
ATTGAACCAGTCGCGCACCTTGGGATCAAAGCAGGCCTCCATGGCGTGGAGGCGGCCGTTCTGGCCGTTGACCAAAAACTGCCGCAGGGGGGCGTGGCCGATCACGCGCTCCACCGGCCAGGGCTGCACCTTGTTGTCAAAGCCCAGAGAGACGATTTCATAGGTGCTGCCGGTCTTGCGCACCTCGGTGGTCTGGCTGCCATGTTTGAAAGTCTGCGGCGGCTGGAAGCCGGCCAGGTCCAGGGCATCGTCCGGCTTCCGCTCGGCCAGACCGTGATGCGAATCCCTCCATTTGTCGTACTCCACCGCATGGCACTCTTTGCAGGACTGCGAACCGGCATACTGCGCAAAGGCGGCCTTTTCGTCCTGCATCACAAAAGCGTGTGCGCCGGAAGCCACTGTGGTCGCAGACGGAACCACCGGCACAGGGGTATAATTCTTCGCAGCAGGCCACAGGCTCCAAGTGATGGCGGCTGCCGCCACAGCAACTCCCGCCCCGGCCCAGAGCAACGGCCTTCCGCTCCACCCGGGCATCCTCGCTCCACCCGTTGGGGGAGGGGAAGCAGGCGAGGCGGGAGGGGGGTTTTTCATGGAGTGGCTTTTCAATACGCGGCAAAGACGCGCTGCGTCAACGAACCTGAGCGACGAACCTGTCAGGCGATTTCATACGTAAGGCATTTGGAAGGCACTCCACTGGCAGAGCGAAAGCCTAGCTTGCCCCCGAAACTAGCCCCGCCCGCTGCTTCCTGCATGGAAGGGTCCGCCGGGTTTTTCCGGGCCGGTGACGCACCTGTGTTGTGCGCCTTCCTCATCCGTGTAGATTCCTTTCCCCTTTATGGCACTCAAAGCCACCATCTTCAAAGCCAGCCTCGACATCTCGGACATTGACCGCAATGCCTACAGCGACCACAACCTGACGCTGGCCCAGCACCCCTCTGAAACCGATGAACGGCTGATGGCGAGGCTGCTGGCCTATGCCCTGAACGTTCCGTCCAACAATGACCGGGGGCAGCTGGAGTTTGGCAAAGACATGTGGGACCCGGATGAAGCCTGCCTGTGGCAGCGCGACCTGACAGGACTGCTGGTGCACTGGATCGAGATCGGTCAGCCGGATGAAAAGCGCCTGCAACGGGTGTGCAGCCGCGCCGAAAAGGTCACCGTCTACAGCTTCAGCAGCAGCACCCCCACCTGGTGGGCGGGCATCGGCGGTAAGGTGACACGTCTGCGCAACCTCACCGTGTGGCAAATCCCTGCGGAGCAAAGCCAGCAGCTCGCCGCCATGGCGCAGCGCTCCATGAGCCTGCAGATCACCCTCCAGGACGGCGGCCTTTGGGTGAGCAACGGCGAAGACTCTGTGGAAATCACCCTGCAACGGCTTTACGGCGAAGAGGCGTGAAGAAGTCTTGAGCGCTGCCGTATCAGCCGGCACGCTACAGCTTTCGGGCAGCTTTTTTGGGTTCACCCCAAGAACGGGGCTGGCCAAACGTATCCGGGATGCAGACTTGCCACGGCATCCGCCGTTAGGCCAGAATGCAACTCCAACCTGCATATCCACCCGCCATGAAGAAGTTTGCCGTCCTCCTGCTTCTGCTGACATCTGCCCCGTTTCTCCGGGCGGAGCCTCCTTCCGCTGTTTTCCCTGGACTGCTGGTGCAGGAATTTGCCCGGCATGAACAGCAGAACGATGACCGCCGCCAGTTCCAGATTGATATTGAAGATCTGAAACACCCTGTGGGCCAGCCTGCCGTGGCAGCAGACCTGAACCCCTGGCGCTGGACGACGGAGCGCAATGCCCTGGCCAAAGGCCTGCTGGAGGTCCCTGAAGACGGCGACTATGCCTTCACCACACGCAGCTTTTATGATCGCAACTTCCTGACGGTGGATGGCAAAAGGGTGTGCGGGTTCCGCGACGGTGAAGACCACGCGGGCAGCCTGCCGCTGAAAAAGGGCCGGGTCAGCATCGTGTCCTTTGGCGCTGCCGAATCCCGGGGCAAGACCGAGGGCATCCGCATCCTGTGGAAGCCGCCGGGACAGGCAGAGTTCAGCCCCATTCCGCCAGCTCTTCTCAAACATGAAGACAGTGAGCTGTCGCGTCTGGCCCGCAGGACCGTGCCCGCCCTGCGGGCCACCCGCCTCATCACCGTGGCCAATGATTACATCGTGGATGTATACCGGAACGGCGTGAAGGTGCCTGATGCCAAACGCAAACTTCGGGAGGAACACCACGGCGCCACGGCGGAACAGATAGACCTGGAAGTCCGCCCTGGTGACTGCCTGGTCTTCCAGGTGGTGCACAACCGGCTCCGCTGGGGTGGCTCGCGCTACTTTGCCGTGGCCGGCCTGCTGCCTAACGGAGAGTATGGTTTCGTCTCCGACCCGGCCTCTGCTGACTGGAGCATGTGCGATGATGCAGGACAGTCGCTGACCTTCATCCGCCGCCGCGAGTTTGGCAGCCAGAAGCGTCCCAACGTCATCACCAATCCCTGGGACGAAGGCGACCGCTACATGCGCAAGCATGCGGGAGCGGGATACCTTGGCAAACCGGTGTGGGGAGGCAGCGCCGTCACCTGGATCAAATACCTGGCCCCCAAGGAGGATGACGCTGTCAAAACAAGTCCGGAAGCAGAAACGCAGCCCGTACGCTCACGCCGCCTGGCAGATCAAGCACAGCCCAAGGTGAAGGCCACCCCGCCAGCCGAAGGCATCGTCACTCCCGCACGCTGGCCTGTGCAAATCCTCTCAGCCATCTACGGCACCGGCGGCAAGAATGCGGATGTGACCGCAGCAGTGAAGGAGCATGTGGAAGTGAAGAAACGGATGTTCGCCGTCACTCCTCCGGATCTGGGCCAGGACCCGAACCCGTATTGGAACAAGGCGCTGCACATCGTTTACATGAAGGACGGTGTGCGCCGCGAGCAGCACCGGGGCGAAAACGAGCATGTGCTGCCGCAGAGCTTTTACGGACCGCAAGATGCCGGTGAACTGCGGGCCTGGCTGCTGGGCACCCGCTGGCGGGGTGAGGGAGGCGACATCCAGTTTCACGCCAACGGCACCCTGACCGGTCCAGGGCTGGAGGGGGCACCGCTATGGGAGACTTTGGAAGCGGGAAAGCTGCGCATCACCTGGTCGGCCGAAAGGAAGACCGAATACGGCTTTGACTATGTCTGGGAAAGCTTCCGGGACGGCGGCAATGCCAAGGATTCATTTCACCTTGTTCGTTAGGCCAGTCACTGCCCGGCGGCCTGCGAGGTTTCCTTCCGCGCCAGATGGCTGAGGAGAAATTCGGTGGCGTTGGTCTTCGGCTCCGGCTGGTCTTGCAACACAATGCAGTCCACCTCGGCGGCCTGGCACTGCTTGCGGATTTCGCGCGCATGGTGGATGCAGTGCAGCCATTCGCCACGGTTGCTTGGGGCATCCACCACCTGAGTATTGTTCAGTAGCAGAGGCGGATCATCCTTGGTGATCCAGGAAAGCATGTCGCACTCGCGCAAGATGCCTTTGCCGGGCTCCGTTTTGAGGGCCTCCGGAGAGGTCAGGTGGTAAAAGAGAGCGGCTTCCGCCTCGCTGGTGTTGAACTCGGGTTTGGCCGGGCCGAGGAAGGATTCCCAGCGCGACACGTCATATGTGGCCTGGGTGGCATTGCAGACCGCGCAGGTGAGCCGGGAAGACTCGCGCAGGACGGGATCTTTCGCAGCGGGGTCTGCCAGATCATCCCGCGTCGCCAGCCAGAGGGAGGTGCCTGCGCCGGCGGAACCTCCCATGGCCGCAAAGCGGGTCTTGTCGAGATTCCACTCGCCCGCCTTGGAGCGGAGAAATTGCACCGCACGGGCGCAGTCATGCAAGATGTCCTGGACCGGCTTGTCCGGCAGGAAGGGATAGTTGATGGCTGCGCAGGAGATACCGTTTTTCAGCATGTCCTGCAGGGTTTTCTCACCGGTCCAGCGGTCCTTGTCCCCGGCCCGGAATCCGCCGCCATGGATGAGAATGACCAGCGGTGTCGGCGCAGAAACATCCTTGGCGAGATAAACATCCAGTTTGTTACGCTCATGCGGACCGTAGGCCACATTGGCGGCATCCGGTTTCACGGCTCCCGGTTTGGCCGCTGATTCAGAGTCCCTGGCCTTGGCCGGCTTTTTCATCTTGGCCAGGAAGGCTTTCGCCTCGGCCATCGTGAGGATGCCGTCCTTGTCCGTGTCCGCAGCAGGGTACTGCTGCAGCCCCTGGCGCAGGCGTTCGTTGTTCTCCGAGGTGACCTGGGCAGAAGCACCCAGGCAGCTGCCGGAGACGAGCAGAGAGACGAGAAAACGGATCTTCATACAGGCAGGCGCAGATGGACGCCGGGCTGCATAAACGTGCTGCAACCTCGAAGGTTGCAGCAAAGAGAAAACCCGGCGTCTGAGACTACGCCACCCGCCGGGAGAAAGATCAGCGGTAGAACTCCAGCGTACGTGCGACGCCTTCTTTCCACGTGACCAGCACCTCGTAGCCCATGGCTTCGCGGGCGGCGGAAATGTCTGCCAGGGAGTTGCGCACGTCTCCCACACGCGGCGGGTGAAATTCGGGCTCCAGCTGCTGGCCGGTCAGGCTGTTCAGTTCCTCGATGAGCTGAAGCAGGGAGATGGAGTCTCCGGCGGCCGAGTTGAAGAACTTGCCAGCCACCTTTTCCGCCGGGGCTTCGGCTGCCAGGAGGTTGGCGGAAACGGCATTGTCCACAAACGTGAAGTCGCGGGCCTGGAGCCCGTCGCCAAACACCAGCGGACGTTCGCCCTTCAGCATGGCGGTGCAGTACTTGGCGATGACGCCGGAGTAGGGGGAATCAAAGGCCTGACGGGGACCGAAAACATTGAAGTAACGCAGCCCCACGGTTTCCAGCCCGTAGAGGCGGTGGAACAGCTGGCAGTACTTTTCGCCTGCATACTTCTGCAGGGCATAAGGCGACAGCGGATTGGGCGGCAGGCCTTCGTACTTCGAGGGTGCGTCAGAGTCGCCATAAATCGAGGAGGAACTGGCGAACATGAAACGCTTCACCCCGGCGTCCCGGGCCGCGATGAGCACTTTCAAGGTGCCGTCCAGGTTCTGGGCGTTGCTCTCCAGCGGCTGGGCCACGGAACGCGGCACGGAAGGCAGGGCACCTTCATGAAACACCCAGTCACAGCCGGGAGTGATCTTGGCCAGCAAGGCTTCATCGCCGATGTCACCTTCCACAAACTCGAGGTCGTCGCTGTCTTTTTTCCAGGCCAGGTTGTCCAGGTTTCCCAGGCTGAGATTGTCTAGAACGACGACGCTGGCACCCCGGGCGCACAGGGCCTGGGCGATGTGGGAACCGATGAATCCGGCTCCGCCGGTGATGAGGGCTTTCATAGGGGGAAAAGGCGAGGGGTCCGGAGGCAGGTCTCAGGCCTTGAAGTAATGGGCCTGACCTTTGAGCTGGGTGGCGAAGGCGTTGCGGGAGTCCACGACCAAACGCGCATGGGCGGCGACGAGATCGTAGTCCACTGCCTGATGGTTGGTGGCCAGCAGCACCAGATCGTAGGCGGCAATGCCTTCCGGGGTAAGCGGCGTGTTGGCCCGCCCGGCGAAATGACCATGCTCGCGGGAAGGGCGGATCACGGGCACGTGGGGGTCGTGGTAGGCCACCTCGGCCCCGGCAGCCTCCAGTTTTTCCCAGAGCACATAGGCGGGGCTTTCGCGATCATCATCCACGTTGGGCTTATACGCGATGCCCAGAAGAAGGACGCGGCTGCCTTTCAGTTCCTTACCCTGGCTGGCCAGCGCCTCGGAACAGCGGCTGATGACATAGTCCGGCATGGCGGTGTTCACCTCACCGGCCAGTTCGATAAAACGTGTCTCCTGGCCATACTGGCGGGCCTTCCAGGTGAGATAAAACGGATCAATCGGGATGCAGTGCCCGCCCAGGCCGGGCCCGGGATAAAACGGCATGAAGCCAAACGGCTTGGTCTTGGCTGCGGCAATCACCTCCCAGATGTCGATGCCCATTTTGTCGTAGACGACCTTGAGCTCGTTGACCATGGCGATGTTAACCGCACGGAAGATGTTTTCCGTCAGCTTCACCGCCTCGGCGATGCGGCAGGAGTCCACCGGCACCAGGGTCTGGATGGCGCGGCCATAGACTTCCATGGCGCGCTGCTGGCAGGCGGGGGTCAGGCCGCCGATCACCTTGGGGATGCGCGAGACATCGCTCAGCGGGTTGCCCGGGTCTTCGCGTTCGGGTGAGAAGGCGAGATGGAAATCTTCACCGGCTTTCAGCCCGGAGCCTGCTTCCAGCACTTCGCGGAGTTCGCCATCTGTAGTACCGGGATAAGTGGTGGATTCCAATACCACGAGCTGGCCCTTCTGGAGATGCGGGGCGATGGCGCGGCCCGTGTTCAGCACATAGCTGAGATCCGGTTCCGTGCCATTGGTCAGCGGCGTGGGCACGCAGATGATCAAGGCTGTGCACTCGCGGGCACGGGAGAAATCCGTGGTGGCCTGGAAACGGCCTTCATTCACGGCGGCGGCAATGTCGGCCTCCGGAATGTGCAGGATGTAGCTCTGCCCGGCGGACAGCTTTTCCACCTTGGCGGAGTCAATGTCGAGTCCCAGCACCGGACTGCCACACTGGGCAAAGCGGAGACTGAGGGGAAGGCCGACGTAGCCGAGGCCGATGATGCCAATGTAGGAGCCGGAGGACATGACTGCTGGGGCAATTTGCAAGAGAAGCCCTGCCTATGGAGGCTATGTGGGGAACGTGCCACCATTTTTCCGCGAAATCCGCCTGCGGGTTGTGTAGGACTTCTTCCGCAGGCCATTCTTGAGGCTTGCAAAGATTCACCTGTGGGGAATGGTCCCCGCCATCCGGTTTTTCCGATGGCCGGACAGCGTCCCAAATCAACTCAAGCAAGCTCGCGCACATCATGATCCTCCGTCTCACCCTTCTTGTTTTGGCCGGTGCCATGCTCAGCAGCTGCGCCTATCCCCTGGGTGCCAGCAAAAATGGCAACTACTACGGCGGCCAGGGCGCATCCAAAGGCCCCCGCCAGCGCGTGCCCAAAGAAGTGCAGCGCGAACGCGGAATGTTCTAAGCCGCTGTTTCGCACGGCCTGTGCTGTTTTGACCTGACACCCCGTCTGCGGTGTGTCAGGTTGTTCTTTCTTCTCCGTCCTTTCTGCTCTGCATGCGTTCCCTTCCCGCCCGCGCTTCCTCATCCGGCTTCACCATCCTGGAGTCCATCCTGATGATCGGTGTGATGACCGTTCTCGCCCTGATGAGCTGGGCCATCTACCTGAAGGAGACCGACCCTGAGCGCAAAGGCCCCGGTGTATGGGAGCAGATGGAATCTCCGTTTGTCCCGGCTTTCCGCGAAGTGGACAATCCGGTGCTCATTGAGGCAGACCCGCCGCTGAAATCCCAGATCGGCCTGCCACCGCAGTAACGCCACCTCCGGCATCACTCACGGGCCGGAACCCCTCCACGGGATTGCTTGTTTTGACCGACACCCGGGTTGCTCATGGAATCTGAACCGAAGGTGCCCGCCTCCAAGTCATGGACATCGCGGCTGGGCCATGCCCTGATCGCGCAGTCTGAAAACAAGGGCTGCCTGCCCCTCGTCTACCGGGTGCTGAAGCACCTGACTTTTTGGACGGTGCTTTTCTACGGCCTGGCCCTCATCGCGGTGATGTTCCTGCTCAGTCGTGTGGGTGAGCGCAATGTCACCACTGCGTTTCTGCTGTTTGTGCCGCCCTCCGTCTGGTGGCTCCCCGCCCTGCCTCTGGCCGGTGCCGCCCTGCTTTTGCATCGCCGGGCGTTGCTGCTGCTGCTGGCGGTGATGCTGTGGTTTGGCTACAGCTTCCTGGGCTGGCGCACAGGTGGAGACACCCTGGACACCACGGTCAAGGACCGGCAGCTGCGGGTGATGACCTACAACCGCGGGCAGCACATGAACCAGAGTCTGCAGCCGTTCAAAAACGCCACAAAGCCGGACATCCTGGTTTTTCAGGAGGCCTTTGGCAAGGCCGCCGGTTTTGCAGCGGCCGAAGAGTATGCCGAGTTCAGCCACACGCGCAGCGTGGGTGAACACACCCTCCTGAGCCGCTTCCCGATTTTGGAAGAAAAAGAGCTTCCGGCCCTGCCCGGCAAGCCCTCCAAGGGCGTGCGTTTTGTTCTGGACTGGAACGGCCGCCAGATCGCCCTCTACAGCGTCCATTTGCAGACACCTCGCGAGGTGCTGGACTACCAGATGCGCGGCAGCTTTCTCTACGGAGTCCTCGGTTTGCCCGGCACTCCCTGGGCGGAAAAGCGGCGGAAGATGCAGACCTTCTGGGATGACCAGATTGCCGATGCGCAGCTGGTGCTCAAAGCAGCCCGGGAAGACAGCCTGCCGGTCATTCTGGCGGGCGATTTTAACTCGCCCCACGTGGGCTACGTACACCGGCTCATCACCACTGAACTGGGCGATTCCCATGATCAGGCCGGAGGTGGTTTTGGCTGGAGCTTTCCAGGGGTGACCCGCAACCCGCTGAGCGCGGGCGGTCCCTGGATGCGGATTGACTACATCTTCTTTGGCAAGTCGTGGAAGGCGGTGGCCTGTGTCACGGAGCCGAAACGCCCCTCCCAGCACCGGGCCGTCATGGCGGTCCTGGAGTTCCAGCCTTGACCGGCGACGCTTGCCAGAGGCTGAGCGCATCCCGCCGGGCGCGGAAATAAGCGGCCAGCGCACGCAGACAGGTCCACTGCAGCAGCAAAAAGCCGGCAGGGATGGTGAGAAAACGCAGCTTAAGCCCGGGCAGCAGCAGCCCCAGCAACGCCGCACCGTAGGCGGCCGCCTGGCCTGCCAGCAAAAGCAGGATCAGCGGTGTCTTCGGTGCCAGCAGGGAAAGCAGCAGCACGGCCAGCAGCAGCCAGGGCACGGCGAGGCGCAGATACTTGTGGGAGATGAGCTGCCACCATGTACGGTTTTTCCAGGGCAGCAGCCAGGCTGGGAACTGCTCCATCATCTGGTAGTTGCCAGCGAGGGTGCGCAGCTTGCGTTTCTTTTCCAGGGCCGGGTCCAGGGTCTGCGGATCGTATGCGATGGCCTCAGGCATATACAGAACCCGGTGGCCTGCGACGGCGATTCTCATGGGCAGGACCACATCGTCCAGAATGGTGGCGGGGTGCAGAGGCTGGAAGAGATCGCGCCGGACGGCGCAAATGGCGCCTGTGCAGCCGATGACGGAATCATAGATGCCCTCCCACTCCCGCAGCTTGCGTTCGATCTTCCAATAGAGATCCACGCCCTGACCGCTGCCGGAGGCGGAACTGGCGATCTCCAGCCGGCCGCTGACCGCCCCGACATGCGGGTCTGAAAACGGTGCGGCGAGGCGGACCAGAGCCTCGGAATCAAAGTCCTGGCGCGCATCGCACAGCACCACGAGCGGAAAACGGCAGGCCGGGATGGCGGCATTCAGAGCCGAGGCCTTGCCCTGCTGCTGCGGGCGGGAGAGGACACGCACACGCGGGTCGTTCATCGCCTCCACCTTTGCGGCGGTGTCATCTGTGCAACCGTCGCAAAAGACCACAATGTCCAGCTCGCCGGGCCAGCGGCATAACAACAAGTTCTTCAACCTATCCTGGATGCGCTGCTCCGCATTGTAGACGCTCATCACCACGCTGAGCCCGGGCGGGAGAGAGCCGTCGCTTTTCACCGGCTTTTTCCGCAGCCGGGCCAGCAAGGCCATCAGCACCGGGTAGCCGGCATGCGCATAAACGATGAGCGCGAGGCAGAGAAACAGGGAGAGGAACCACCCCATAAGGTTATGTCGGTTTGCGGGCCAGGACGAGGTACTGCCCGCCGAGCGGCAGCTTGCAGAGGGCGGGCTCCAGAGGCCTCAAAAACTTGAGGCTGGCCGGGAAAACAAACAGGTAGTCGCGCAGGGCGATCTCAAAACCCGCCTTCTTCATCTGGCCTGCGGCCTCGCCCGGAAAAAGCATGATGGCATCCGCATCAAAGGGCACGCGGCTCATCATGAAATGGACCATGGGGTTCCACTTGTTATTTTCCCAAAAGGCGAAGAGCCCGCCGGGTTTCAGGCTCTGGAACACGCGCCGGAAGGCGGCATCCCGCTGCTGCGGAGGAATGTGGTGGAAAACGCCGTTGCAGAAGGCGAGGTCAAAGTGGTCTCTCGGCAGGAAGTCCTCCTCGTGCACAAAGGCGTAGCTGCCGCCGGGATGGGTTTTCGCCGCCTCAGCCACGGACTCACCGGAGGGGTCGAAACCGACATAGCTGTCCAGCTTCAAACCCTCCACCAGCAGGGTGGCGGAGGTGCCGGTGCCGCAACCGAAGTCCAGGACCGAACGCGGGCGCGCGCCTGCTTCATGCAGCCTGTCCTTCAGCCAGCGGACACGGGTTTCGGCAAAGTATTCCTTGCTCTCGCCGGTGAACTTCAGCCCCTGGTTGATGGCGGCATCATAGTCACTGGCGTAAGCGTCAAACTCGGCGGCGTGCGTTTCCGTTTCAGGCATCGGGAGAGGGTGTGAAACTAAACTCGGATGTTAGGCCTTCAGCGCCCAGTCCAGGAGGGCCTGGGCATCGCGCCAGACACCGCCTTCGGTGTCATTGAGCACGACCACAATACGGCGGCGGCCATTGCGTTCGCCGCTGGCCACCAGGCAGTAGCCTGCGGCATCGGTGTAGCCGGTCTTCATGCCGTCGCAATACCCGGCGCTGCGCAGGACGCGGTTCGTGTTGGAAAGCTCCGTGACCTTGCCGCTGGGCCATTTGAAAGCATAACGCTGCAGCTTGACGATCTTGCGGATCTCCGGCTGCTGGTCGCAGAGACGGGCGATGACGCTGAGGTCACGGGCGGTGCTGTAGGGCTCGTCATCCGTGCGCGCAGGCAGGCCGTGCGGGTTGACATAGTGGCTGTCCTGCAGGCCGAGGGCGGTGCACTTCTCGTTCATCTTGGCGGCGAAGGCCTCGACGCTGCCGGCATTGTCGCGGGCCAGGGCTTGGGCAATGTCGTTGGAGCTTTTCACGAGCACCGCGGTCAGCAACTGGCGGCGGGTGAACTGTTCCCCCGCTTTGATGCCCAGGCGCACCGGGGCGCACTGGGTGTCGCTCTGTTCCACGGTGACGATCTTGTCCAGGTCCCCGGCCTCCACCACCAGCAGGGCGGTGAGCAGCTTGGTGGTGCTGGCAATGGCTCCGCGCTTGTCGGGATTCTTCTCAAACAGGGTCTCGTTGGAAGCCGGGTCAATGACGATGACGCGGTCCGCGCTGATCTGCGGGATGGGACCGCGCAGTTCGCGGATCTCAATCTCCTTGCGGATGCGCTTGGTCTTTTGCAGTTCGTCGGCGAGCTGTTTCTGGAGGCTGGCGACGTTTTTCTCCTTGGCCAGGAGATCCAGGCGGCTGCCTTCCATGACCTGCTTTTCCTTGGTCACGGCCAGCTCGCGCTGGATGATGGCAGCCTCTTTTTTGTTCACTTCATCTTCGCGCCACTGCAGCTTCAGTTCGCGCTGGGGATCTTCGCAGCCGGTCAGCGGCAGCAGGGCGGCCAGCAGCGCCAGCCGCCTGCCGGACTTGGGAGAGAGGAAAGAGGTCATGGTGGGTCACAGTTCGGCCAGGAGTTCCTTCAACCGGGGGGCAGGCCACTGCCCGGGGGCATTGGCTTCACCGAGGTAGCCGTAGTTCAGCAGGCTGCCACACTTTGCAAGGACCAAGCGCGAAACCCGGCCAAGCGGCCCCATGCCCATGGAGGAGAGACGCAGGCGGTGGGTCTCCGAAGTGAGACCGATGAGGCGGGTCAGATCCGCCGTGCTGTTCAGGAAAGTGGCGATCTTTACGGCATCCAGCCCGGCTGGCTGGGCAAAGTTGATCGCTCCGCGCAAGACTTCTTCACCCGGAGTGGCCTGGAAATCATGAAAAGAACCGAGCACCCGGACTCCCATGCCCTGGGCTTTCTGCACCAGGGGGCGCATCTCCATGGCGCTGCGCAGTTCGATGTCCACCAGCTGGGCCAGGTCCAGCAAAGGCTCCAGGAGAGCGATGCGGCCTGCGGCGGCCTCCGTCCCTTGCCCCCCTTCCGCCGGGTGACGGGCGGTGAGCAGCACCGGGGTGTTGTTCCCGGCCAGCGCGGCGCGGACCTCGGCGGCGGGCAGCTTCAGGGTGTCCAGGCGCAGCTCGATGGCGTCGCAGGAGGCCTCCCGCTGGGCGGCGCTCAGCCCGGCCCAAAATTGCAAAGTAGCGGGGTCAGGAATCACTCCGACGGCGAGCGGGCGGGAGGAGAGCAGGAGGTTGCTGGAGGAAAGAAGTTGTGGCATTCGCTAGCTTTGTTATAATTTTAATAGAAACGAAGTAGGCTTGTAGGAAAGTTTCACCCTGATTATGCTTGGCCGCCGACAGGAAATCAATTTGCAGCTAACGCAGTTGCTGGACAGCGCTTTGCTGATCTTCTGCCTGTGGCTGGCGCATTTTTTGAGAGCATCGGTTTTGCCGCAAGTCTGGCCCGATCTCGTGGAAATTCCACCGCTGGAAAAGCTTTATTGGATCATGGCCGTGGTCGGCCCCTTCACCCCGCTGGTGCTGGAGGCACGCGGTTTTTACACACATCTGTACCACAAATCCCCTGCTCAGAGCCTGCGGCAGCTGGCGGAGAGCCTGGTCATCATCGGCATGCTCATCGGCGGCATGGTGGTGTTTTTGAAATGGGAGGTGCCCAGCCGCTCCGTCGTGCTGCTGGCTGTGGCGCTGGCCGGTACCAGCCTGTTGCTGCGCGAGGCCTTTCAGAAAAGCCGCCTCCGCCACCAGCTGGCTTCCGGCAAAGGGCGCGAAGGGGTGATCCTCGCCGGACTGAAGTCTGACATGGAGGCCTTCATCGCCCGGTTGCCGGATGAACAGAAGGCCGGGCTGGACATCAGCGCGCAGATTGACATCACCCAGGAGCCGGTGAGCACGCTGGTGGCCGCCATGCACAGGCACTCGGCCTCACGGGTCATCTTTGCCGCCCAGCACGTGCATTTCAGCAAGATCGAGGAGGCTGTGCAGGCCTGCGAAACGGAGGGGGTGGAGGCCTGGATTGCCGCAGATTTCTTCCAGACGGCCATCGCCCGCCCGACCTTTGATGTTCTGGGGGGCCGCCTGATGCTGGTCTTTCACAGCACGCCGCAGATCTCCTGGGCGCTGTGGTTCAAGGAGATCGTGGACCGCGTGGGCGCAGCCCTCCTGCTGCTGCTTACTTCGCCGGTGTGGGTGGTGGCGCTGGTGGGCATCCGCCTTTCCTCCTCCGGTCCGGTATTTTTCCGCCAGGAACGCTCCGGCCACTACGGCAAACCGTTCCGCATGTGGAAGTTCCGTACCATGTATGTGGACGCCGAGGCGCGGCGCAAGGAGCTGGAAGCGCGCAATGAGATGAGCGGGCCGGTGTTCAAGATCACGGATGACCCGCGCATCTTCCCCTTTGGCCGCTGGCTGCGCCGCATGAGCATCGATGAACTGCCGCAGCTGCTGAACGTGCTGCGCGGGGAGATGAGCCTGGTGGGTCCGCGCCCGCTGCCCGTGTACGAGATCGAGAAGATCGAAAAACACGCGCAGCGCCGCCGCCTGAGCGTGAAACCCGGCCTCACCTGCCTGTGGCAGGTGGCAGGCCGCAACGGCATCCGCAACTTTGAAGACTGGGTGGCCCTGGACCTCCAGTACATTGACAACTGGTCCCTCTGGCTGGATGCGAAGATCCTGCTGCGCACGCTGCCTGCGGTGCTGCGCGGCGCAGGTGCCTCCTGACCTGAAGCCGGGCACCCAAACCTGCTTTATTTTTGGTTAGGCAATACCCTGCTTCGCCGGGTTATGCCAGATGCAGCAGCTTGCGATAAACAGCCTCCGTGCGGTCGATCTGGGTCTCGAAGGTGAGCTCAGACAAGGCATGGCGGCGCGCCTCGACCGCCATGCGGGCGGTCTGTTCCGGCTCGTCAAAAACGGCGCGCAGGGCTGCGGCGAGCGCGGGAACATCTGCAGGCGGCACCACACGGCCGCGGACTCCGTCTTCCACCACTTCGGTCAGGCCGCCGGCGGAGGATGACACCACCGGTGTGCCCACGAGCATGGCCTGCGGCAGCACCTGGGAGGTGGCTTCGTTTTTCAGCGAAGGAAGGACGCAGACATTCATGATGCGCATAAGACTGGCCACATCCGTCCGGTGGCCGGTGAGGACCACGCGGTTTTCCAGCCCGGCTTCCTTAACACGGCGCTCCAGGGCGGGCCGCTGCGGACCTTCACCCACAATGAGCAGTTTGGTCTTGGGTCTTTCTTTGGCCAGGTCTGCAAAGGCATCCAGCAGGATCTCGTGCCCTTTCCAGCTGCGCAGCACGGCAACGATGCCGACGATCTGGTCGTCCTCTGAGAAACCAAGCGAGGCGCGCAGCCCTTCCACCGGTACTTCAGGATGAAAAACGGCCGTGTCCGCACCCGCCGGCACCGAATACTGGCGGGAGGGGTGGCAGCCGCCGTCGTGGATGAGGTGATCCCGGATGTGGCGGCCGCTGGAGATGACGGCCTCCGGAAGAAGATCGTAAACGATTTTGGAGTTCAGCCCCCGGCGCACAGGCGAGGAGAGATGGCGGCTGCGCACCATGGGCACACCGGCCAGCTTGGCCGCCATGCCGCCCACCCAGCCATCCACCGAACTGTGAGTGTGGACAAGAGCCATGCCTTCCCGCTTCACCAGGCGGGCGAGGGCAAACACGGTGGGCAGATGAAAGGCGGATTTGAAGGGCAGATGAAACACCTGAAAGCCCGACTCCTGGGCGCGCTTGGAAATGGTGGAGGCTTCCCGGCAGGCCAGACGCATGTCCCAGCCACGGGCGCGGAAAGATTCCATCTCACGCAGAATGCGGATCTCCTGCCCGCCCCAGCCGAGGGACCATTCGGTGTGGAGGATGCGGCGGTTGGAGGCAGGCTGGGCGGCGGGCATGCCTTTCCGATGGCTCTGACAAAGGGCACGTCAAGCAATAGTCGCGGTCAGGCGGGTTCTTCGCAGAAGTCACCGGGCGCGCCAGTCCAGCAGGCCCTGGGCATTCTTTTCGTAGACCACCGCCTGGGCTTTTTGGGGAGCATCCGGGCCGTCTGGCAAGAGCCTGCCTTCGGTGTCAAACCAGACCGAACGCCCGCCCTGGTAGCGGATCCAGCCCCGGAGTTTTCCCTCCGCATCGTAGCGATGCACGTCGCGCCAGGCTTTGGGTACCGTCATGCGCGGGTCCACCCAGGCAGGTGCGGTGGACCGCTCCAGCACCTCAGGAAAAAGCGCCTGGCTGAGCAGGGTGAGATTCAGGCCTTGGATGGCGTGGCGGTCCGCAGCGGTAAGCTGGTCCGGCGGGCGGGAGGTAGTGACACTGCCGCCCGACTCTTCCATGAGGATGCCCAGATCCTGCAAACGGCGGATCTCCGCCCCGATGTCAGCCGGGGCGGAGGCTTTCGGGGACTTTGCGGCGAGGGCCAGCAGCTCCGTTTGAAAGTCTAAATAAAGGCGGGTAAAACCGGCCGCAGCGCTGAACGCGTTTTCAATGCCGGCCTTCACCGTGACGCCACCTTCCGGCAGAGGCTGGTCCAGGGCTTTGGCGAGAGCCTGCTCGAAAAGCTGCTTCAAGCGGGCGGCCTCCTCTTTCCTCTCGGGCTGGCTTTCGGCCTGCGTGACCTTCTGCCACAGGCCGTCCAGTTCCAGCCAGGTTTTCTGGAGGGCCTGGCGGTTTTTTTCCGCCACCAGCTTTTCCATAAGGCGGCTGCGCAAGCCGTCGCCAGCCAGGGAGACGGCGAGCATGGCCTT
>DASWXG010000076.1:0-3308 GCA_036405615.1 Prosthecobacter sp.
CCAAGCAGCCCTTTTCCGTGACGGTTACCGGAAAAGGGGAACCGATGATCTTCATTCCCGGTCTCAGCTGTTCGGGAAATGTCTGGCATGGAACGGTTGAGCATTTCAAGGACCGTTATGAATGTCACGTGCTGACGCTGGCGGGTTTTGCCGGACAGCATGCCATTGGCGGGGACGGCCCCATGCTCGAAACCATCCGGGACGGGATTGGGCGCTACATACGCGAGAAGGGACTGCAAAAACCGGTGATTGTGGGGCACAGTCTTGGGGCGTTCATGGCCTTCTGGCTGGGGGCGACCTTTCCTGGAGAAGTTGGCCCGTTGGTGGCTGTGGATGGCATGCCGTTTTTCCCGGCCTTGCAAAATCCCAAGGCGACTTCGGAGTCCGTGAAAAAGATCGCCAAGGGAGTTCGCTCATCCTTTGAGGGGCAGACACCCCAGCAGCTTGCCTTCAGCCTCCGTCTCTTTCTCCGGGGTATGGTCACGGACAATGCTGCTTTTGAAAAAGTGGCTGAAGACAGCGACCGTTCTGACCCGAAAGCCATTGCCCAGGCAATGTATGAACTGATGACCGTGGATCTGCGGCCTGCCGTCGCTGCAATCCAGGTGCCCGTTCTGGTTGTGGGAGCCACGGCCATCAACACGGACGCAAAACAGCGTTCTCAGGCGGAAGAGAATTATCGCAAGCAGGTGGAGACCATCCCGGATCACCGGATGATTTTTGCGCCGAAGGCCCGTCATTTCATCCAGCTGGATGAACCGGACTTTTTGTTCGGCGAAATGGACCTGTTTCTGAAGAAGGCAGGCAGGCCCTGAACGGCATTCCCCGGTTCTGGTCAAGGCGCTGGCGGGCAGACGCTCATGGCCTGTTCCAGCACAGCTTGTTGCTGGCGAGCCATCTCGGCGGCCTCTTCGGCTTCGTGGTCATCCCAGCCTCCCAGGTGCATGAGCCCATGCACCAGATAAAGGGCCAGTTCCACATTCAGCGGCTGGCCGTGTTCCTGCCCCTGGCGCAGGGCGGTGTCGGCGCTGACGAGAATCTCCCCGTGATGAAAGGTGATGACATCCGTCGGGGTCGGATCGTCGAGGAACTCCGCATGTACAACGGCGATCTCCTCATCGGAAATGATGGTGAACTCGATCTCTTCAAGCGAGTGCAGCGGTGCATCGGGAGATTTTGCCGCTGCAAGGCAAAGCGGGTGCGCGGCTTTGACAACGCGGCGCAGCCAGGGGAGAGCCGGACGGTGCGCTTTCTGGCGGTTGTAAAGAGACAGCTTGGCCATCACATCATCAGGCCGCAGAGGCCGGAGGCTTGCGCGAGGGACGCTTCTTGTCTCCGCCCCCTCCAGGAGTGTAGGGATTGTCCATCACCAGTGTCATGCCGTCATGAACGGCGGGGGAGGGGCTTGAGGGCTTGGTCACCACCGTCGTGGTGGGGGATTCGGTGGCCTTTTGATACTTGATGCGGCTGTGCATCATGCTCAGCAGGGTTTTCACAAAGCTGGCTTTGACCTTGGCAAGTTCGGCAATGGTCAGGTCGCACTCGTCCAGCTGGCCGTCCTTCATACGGTCCTGCACCAGATCGTCCACCAGGGCTTCAATGCGGGAGGCGTTGGGTTTCTCCAAGGCGCGGGAGGCGCTTTCCACCGCATCCGCCAGAGAGATGATGGCGGACTCTTTGAACTGGGGCGTCGGGCCGGGATAACGGAAAACTTCTTCACTGACCTGCGGCACATCGTCTTCCTTGGACTTGCCCTGTTCCACCAGACGCAGGACTTCAGCCTTCTGGTCGAGGGCGCGTTTGTAGAAATACCAGGCGAGAGAGGTGCCGTGGTGCTGCTCGATCACATCAATGATGCTGACGTTGAGCTTGTGCTTGATGGCAAGGTCCACGCCATCCTTCACATGAGCGATGAGAATGAGGGCGCTCATGCGGGCCGTCAGGTCATCATGCGGATTGTCCGCAGGGTCCATGTTTTCAATGAAGTACTCCGGCTTTGTCAGCTTGCCGATGTCATGGAAATAAGCGCAGACGCGCGTCATGGCGGCGTTGGCTCCGATGGCTTCCGCAGCTGCTTCGGAGAGATTCGCCACCACAAGGCTGTGATGATAGGTGCCGGGGGCCTCAATGCTGAGGCGCTTCATCAACGGGTGGTTCAAGTCGGCCAGTTCCAGCCAGGAGACTTCTGTCGTGACTCCAAAAATGCTCTCGATAACCGGCATCAGGCCACCGACCAGCATGCCGGTGAGGATGCCGACCGCGAGCGGAGCACCCAAAATACGGGCAAAGGGCACGCCGCCCAGGCCGGTGCCTGCGGCTTCATGCAGAAGCAGGGAAAAAAGCGAAGCGACACAACCAATGTACAGGCCCGCCATGAAGAGGCGGTTGCGGCGGCGCACGCGCTTGGTGAACAGCACCACCAGGAAACCGATGAGAGAGGAGGTGGCGAGATAGGTGATGGGGTTCACCGCCACGCACACGATAGTACCGAGCAATGTCGAATAGATGGCAGCAAACAGGCCCATCCGGCGGCCAAGAATGACCGACAACACCAACGGTGCGAAGGCATGGGGCATGGCTACCACCAGCAGTGCTCCGGTCCAGTTCTGCTCATGGCCGTAGTCCAGCATGGCCACATTGGCGGCCATCTGGAGCAGTAAGGTGCCGAGGACGATGGCCAGTTCGGCATTGTCCTCGACTTCTTCACGCAAGGCCACCCGCAGATGCACGACCAGGGCCGTGGCGATGGCCCCCATGCAGATGTACGCGATGGGTTGCGGGGTGACTGTGCCGGGGATGACCGCCGCCCCCAGCTTCATCAGCAGGCCGAGGAGAACAAAAAAGCCCAGATAAACGGCGACTTTGGCAGCCGGGTGGGTGCGGATCTCATCCACCAGATCTCCCTCTTGATGCTTGCGGCGTACTTTGCCGCAAGAAAGCCCCGCTCTTTGCAGTTTCGCCCGGCGAATGGATTCAAACATGGAGGGGTTTTAGAGGAAGTATTCCGGCGAATGCTATCACACCGCAGCCCGGCTACAAGAAACCTTTTTCAGGAAAATGTGTTCATGAGAACATTTAATTTTGAACATTACCGCTGGTCGCGATGTCGGTCGTAAGCCTCGATAATGCGCTGAACCACAGGAAGCCGCACAATGTCCTTCGACAGGAAATTGACGAACTTCACGCCTTCCACGCCTTGCAGGACCTCGACCGCCTCACGCAGGCCGGACCGCACAAGGCGGCGCAGGTCGACTTGAGACGGATCCCCGGTGATGACGCTGCGTGCACCTTCACCGAGACGGGTTAGA